>JAGWZX010000036.1 GCA_018968805.1 Patescibacteria group bacterium
CTTGTCATTCGGCCCCGCTCGTATCGCAGGATACGCCTCGGCCTCCGGGGCTTCGGTTCGCACGGCGGGAAACCGCCTCGCTACGCCATTCATTTTGAGATGAGTTCTAGCAAAAATTATACAACAAATAAAGCCGGGGGTACACAAAAACGGTGGATAGTGATAAGTCCCGATTAATAGCCGTAAAATGGCCGGACTGAGCCGTAAAACTGGTCATTTCCGCTCTGTCAAATTAAGACAGACCGAATTTATGCAAAAATGCTTGCCCGTTCCTGAAACACTATCGTCAAATATGTGCCCTAAATGCGAACCACACTTTCCGCAGACGACTTCAGTCCGACGCATGCCATGCGAATTGTCATCGCGGAATACAACCGAACCAGGAATAGCCTCTTCAAAAGACGGCCAGCCCTTGAGAGATTCGATTCCTCCATCAAATTTGGAGTCCGAAGAAAACAGAGGATTGCCGCAAGCGGCGCAGTTGTACGCGCCTTGCCGCGACTCATAAAGGGGTTTGCCGGAAAACGGCGCCTCCGTGCCTTTCTCCCGTAAAACTTTGTACTGTTCCGGTGTCAGTTTTTTCTTAAATTCGTCTTCGTTCATAATTCAATTATGATTTCGTACCTTTATTTAGCAACAATTCGGCAAATTCTTTTTTCACTTTTTCAAGTTTCGGATTGATGATAATTTCGCAATAAGGATTGCCGGGATGCGCGGCGTAATAATTTTTATGGTAATCTTCGGCTTCGTAAAAAGTGGTTAGCGGTTCAAGACTGGTAATGACGGGCTCACCGAATTTACCGGATTGATTGATATCATCAATAAACTTCCGTGCTTCTTCTTTTTGCGCTTCCGTTGCGTAAAAGATGACCGAACGATACCGCTCGCCCACATCATTACCCTGGCGATTGACGCTGGTCGGGTCGTGGCTGGCAAACAAAACCGTCAACAAATCGTGGTAGCGGATTTGTTTCGGGTCATATTCAATCCGAATAACTTCGGCGTGGCCGGTCCGGCCGCCGCTAACTTCTTCGTAACTGGGATTTCTGAGCGTGCCGCCGGCATAACCGGGCAACACCGACTTGACGCCCCTAAGCATTTTGAACACCGCCTCCGTGCACCAAAAGCAACCTCCGCCGAATACCGCGACTTCGTCCATAGTTAGTCCTTAACACAAACGCCGCCCGTATCGGGAATACGATTCAAAATACAATGATAGCCGGTCGGACAGGTCGGAGCGTTTCTGATAAAACCGCCGCAACGAATCTGCGGAGGGTTGTAAAACTCGGCCTGACTAAGTACGTCGCGATATTCGCCATATTGAACGCCAATGTAAAAACCGAGGCAAAGCGTTGCCAGAAAAACAATAACCGCGAGCAATTTGGAGTACCATGTGACTTTGTTCCATTCAATGGCCATATGCTTATTATAACGTTCTTTGATTTTTTCGTATATAAGCAGATCAACGCCCAAAAGTTCCAGTCCGATAAACATCAGCCACGAACCCGGAGTGAAGGGAGTAATGAGCGCCAGGAAACCGACCAGCAAAAGGAAAATGCCGAGGGCTTTGCCTAACCTGGGATTAACGGAAGCGAAACGTTTCGCAAATCGTCTCATTGTACTATCGCAGAGCTTGAGCGTGTTTCGCGCTCCAAGCGTAAAACGCGACGGAAGCGGCAGCGGCGGCATTGAGCGACTCGCATTTCGGCGACATGGGAATGGAGAGCAATTTATCGCACAGTTCGCGAGTTTTCTCGCGAATGCCTTCCGCTTCGGCGCCGATTATGAAAAGCGATGGCAAAACGAATTCCTCTTTGGTTACAACGTATTTTGCCCCGCCAGCCAAACCGTACGCAAAAAATCCCCGTTCTTTCAAGTCGCGCACCGCGGTGTTCACATTGCCGATGGAAATCAGAGGAATACTAAAAACCATGCCCGCGGACGCTTTAACCGCCGCGCCGGTTACCTGCGCTCCCCTGCGTTCCGGAATGAGCACGCCAGAAACTCCAAAGGCCGCCGCGCTACGGATAATCGCGCCTACGTTCTGGGGATCCTGCAGTTCATCAAGAACAACCAGCGATGTATCCGGTCCGATTTTAAGGCTAGCCGCAAAATCAGCGTACGACCTCATAAGCTTGGGAAGTAAAACCGACGCCGCAATACCCTGATGAACTTCCATGGAAATCTCCCGAGGCATTCTTCGCGTAAGTGATATGCCCAGGGCTTTCGCCAAAGCAAACAGAGCAGAATCACCGCCGACGTTCTCCAAAAACAATTCAGAAACCGTATCGGGCGAATTCCGCAATGCTTCCTCGACCGCGTGCCTGCCATAGATGAAAATTTTTTCGGCCATGGCAAGAGTATAGCCTTCTAATCTTGTAATCACAAGCAGGTGATGCTCTAATATAACTTATGAAAAAGAACGCTCGTCATTTTTGGGACAAAGAGTATAAAACCGGTAGCCACCTAACCCTGTCAGACGCACCGAGCGAGGACCTGGTTAAATTCACCCGCTGGCTGATCCGCCAAAGCGGCAGAGAATTTTTGAACCCCACTGTTTCCGTTCTTGATTTAGGCTGCGGCAACGGCCGCAACCTCATTTATCTCGCAGAACAATTTGGCTTGCGCGGCGTGGGTTACGATAGTTCACATGAGGCAGTGGCCACGGCCAAAAGACGAAGCGGCAACCTGCCGATTACCTATGAAGTTCGTTCCGTCGGTAAATCTCTGCCTCTTCCCGACAAGTCGCAAACATTGGTCCTAGACATGATGACTTCGCATTTTCTTTCAGCGAAAGAACGCGAACTTTTGGGGAATGAGATCTCGCGGTTGCTTAAACCGGGAGGTTGGCTTTTTTGGAAAACTTTTTTACGCGACGGCGACCGGCACGCCGAACGGCTTCTGCGCGAATATCCAACCGACGAATCCGGTTCATACATCCACCCGGAATTCGGCGCGACCGAACACGTCTTTACCGAAGAGGAAGCACGGACGGCACTGAATAACCGCTTCATCATACACAAAATCACCAAATCCCATAATCCCGACAAGCGCCGCAGTATGTCGCTCTATGCCAAAAAAGCAGGCTGATTACCGCGTGAGCGCCCGAAGTAACACTTCAAGTTTCATCGTGGCCACGCCGCAAACCTGATCGGCGCCGCCGTAATAGACGAATATAGTGCCGTCGCGCTCAATCATGCCGCAGGGAAAGACCACATTATTGACCAGACCGAAACGTTCGTAATCGGTTTCCGGCTCGAAAATCGGATCGGTTGAACGAGCTAAGAGCACGGTGGGATCTTTCAGATCCAGAAGCGCCGCCCCTACGCGATATGTATGATGACCGCGTGAAATCGCATGGTACAAAAGTAGCCAGCCTTTTTTGGTTTTAAGGGGCGGCGCGGTAATGCCGACCTTTACGCTGTCCCAGGAACCCGGCCGAGGCCCGAGAACGCGGATGCAGGTGTCCACCTTATCTTTGTTGAAATTAAGTGAATTTAAATAATCGCCGCAAATATCGGTGCCGACGCGATGCAAAACAAAATACTTGCCGCCTATTCTTTCCGAAAAAATACACGCGTCTTTATCGTCAACGCCCGGTGGCGTAATCAACACCGGCTTGGCCCAATTAAAACGCCTCGCCAAAAAATCTTTCAGGGTAATAGACGTGGCGGCCACCCGCGGCGGTCCGATACCGTCGAATGCCGTGTAGCACATGTAAATCCGGTCTTCTATTTTCGTAAGGCGCGGATCTTCACAGCCGGAATTCGCGCCTTCGATTTTTTTCATTTCAAACGGCTCCCGCGGCGCGTAAACGGGGTCGGGAAAACGTTCCGAAACGGTAAACCCGTCAACGGTCGTGGCATAACCAATGCTTGAAGTGTTATCCTCGGCAATGGCACGATACAGAAGATGCGTCGTACCCTTGAAGCGCAAGGCCGCCGGATTCAACACCGCTTTCTTTTCGAATGTATGGGTGGCATTTGGAGAAAGAATGGGATTTCCGGAGAAGCGCGAAAGATGCCAGTCGGGAGTTTTGTCCGGACACATGCTGGAAACAAGATCGGTGAGATTGACGGCGGCGCGGCAGCCGGTAGTGTCGGCCGCGCCGTAAAAAATCTCCAAAGTGTCGCCCGAAACAAGCGCTCCGGAAGGAAAAATCACGTTGTTGACGTAGCCGGACAATTCGTACTGTTCCTCCGGCGCGAGGATCGGCCCTTTGCTACGGCCGATAATTTTGCGTGGGTTTTCCAAATCAAGCAAAAGCGCCTCAATGCCGAAGACGCGCGGGCCGCCGCCGGTAAAGTAGTTTTCAATGTGCGCGTACAAAAGGAGCCAACCGTGCTTGGTCTTTACGGGCGCCGCGCCGACCTCTACATGATCCGCGTCGGAGCGGCGCGGGTCAATCGCGCACGAATCGAGTCTTTCCTCAAAACCATTCCAAAAATCTTTCGACCAAAAGTCTTCAATGTGGTCGGCTTGCGCAATAACCATTTTGGCCGGTGGCTGGTCGGTATGCGCGGAAAAAATCGCCGTCACCTTGCCGTTCACTCGCTCCGGAAAAAGGGCCATGGCTTTGGCGTTGAAGGGTGTTACGAGGTGCCGCTCGGATATATTTTTTAAATCTTTAGAAACAGCCGCCGCTACCCGAATACCGCTCGCTTCAAACGGATACTTCGCCAAAGCGGTATAAAAAATGTAATACGCGCCTTCAAAGAAAGTAACGCGCGGATCTTCACAGCCGAATTTTTCCCACTCTTCCTTCGGCTCGATGAAGGGAAGATGCTTTTCAAAATGCCTTCCGTCACGACTCGCGGTAATGCCGATCGTAGAAATCTGATTCGGGGTCTTTAACACGTCCCGACTGGAAATAGCCCGATAAACAAGATAGGTGGTGCGGCCGCGTTTGACAGGAGAAGGATTAAACGCGGCGAACGCGTCGAAGTAACGCTCGCGGCTGGGCACTAAAATGGGATTGTGGCTTGAACGCCTGACGACAAACATGGCGGTAATAATAATTTCTAATTTTTAATGCCTAATCCTGATAATATGTCTGCGTTTGAGAAACTATTTTCCAGTTAGAATTTTCCGCTAAAACGGGTCTTGGACTGAAACATTTATCTTATATTTTCCTGTGATTGATCGCTAATCGTTTTCTGGAAAGCCGCGGCAAGCCGGTAGCGATCAGTTCACGCAAAAACGGGTCCAGTTCGGCTGCGGCAACGCAAACCACTTTGTCCGCGCCGCCATAGTAAACAAAGAGCCAACTGTCCACCACCGCCGCTCCGCAGGCGTAAACTACGCCGGATTTGAAACCTTGATTTTCATAAAGTTCATCCGGCTCAAGTATCGGTTGTGGCGACCGTGCGACAATCTTTGTGGGTTCTTTAAGATCGAGAAGCATCGCTCCCAATTTGTAACGGTTTGGGTCGCTTATGTCCATGGCGTGATACAGCACGAGCCATCCATGTTTGGTCTTAATGGGAGCCGGCCCAACGCCGCGCACCGAAGTGTCCCAGAAATCCTCCCGCCCGCCCTCGGGGTGCATGCTATGAATAAACCTGGTGCCGTCAAACTTATTAAGGTCGTCGACGTAATCAATGAGAATATGCGGCGTGATACCGTGTAGAATGGCATAGCGGCCGTTTATTTTTTCCGGAAACAATACCCAATTCTTGTTGATTTCTCCAGGTGGAGAAATGAAAACCGGCTTGGTCCAGTGCCAGCGTTCACTTACAAAATCCTCAAACGAGATGGAGGTGAGCGCGATGCGAATAGAACCCCAACCGTCAAAGGCGGTGTAAAGCATATAAACCGTGTCGCCAATGCGCGTCAGTCGCGGGTCTTCGGTGCCGCCGCCTCCCCCGCCGCCGGAAAGATAAGAAACGTGCGGCTGATTTTTGTCCACAACCGGCCGGTTGGGGAAAAACACCGGGTTTTTACTCCGATAATCGATCGTGATGCCGTCCGACGAACGCGCATAACCGATCATTGAAACATCATTATCGCCGATAGCCCGATAAATCAGGTGGATTTTACCGTCGCCATATAGCACGCTTGGATTGAACGTGGCTTTTGACTCCCAGTGCGATGTTTCTTCTGGCTCAATGATCGGATTGGTTTCGGGTTTTTGCAGAGCGAGAACTCCCGCGGCTCGCGTCTGACGCGCATGACGCACCGGTTTGCCCTTGCGCAAATCTAAAAAGCGCGAAGCTTTTTTCTTTGCCGATTTTTTAAGTTTTCTTTTTGGCGCGGCCATATTCGTCTTCAACACGGACAATATCAGTCTCGTCAAAATTTCCCCGGGAAATTTCCAAGAAAAGCGCGTCGCCCCTAGGCGCACCGATACGATGAAGCGTCGCGCGTGAAATCTCAAACTCGTCACCGGGAGAGGCGTCCGTGATAGTTGTCCCGATCGTCACCTCTGGAGTGCCGGAGATAATATGCCAAAACTCATCACGACCGTGATGATATTGCAAAGAAAGGCGCGCGCCCTTTTTCACAAATATAGTCTTAACGGTAACAGATTCGCCATGACAATATTGGCGAAAATTTCCCCAGGGACGCTCCTCGGTAAATGGCTCTTCTGGC
>JAGWZX010000122.1 GCA_018968805.1 Patescibacteria group bacterium
GGTATGACCCAAAGAGTGGCCATCGCCCGGGCGCTGGTCAATAACCCTAGCTTGGTACTGGCAGACGAACCGACAGGCAATCTTGACACCAAAACCGGCGAAATAGTTCTTGACACTTTCCAACGGCTCCATGCTGAACAAGGGCGCACGATCATCCTTATCACCCACGAGCAATATGTCGCCGAGCACGCGGAAAGGATTATCCATATCAGGGACGGCGAAATTTTAAGCGATAACAAAAATCATAACCGGCGCATTATCAATCATTACAAAACGGCATGATAATTTCAGACTTGTTTCAAGAAACTTACACTGCTCTTTCGGCCAACAAAGCCAGGTCTGGCCTGACGATTCTTGGCATTGTCATCGGCATCAGTTCGGTGATAGCCATGATTTCAATCGGCCAAGGAGCGCAAAACTCCATCCAATCCAGCATCCAATCAATCGGCTCAAATCTTATTTTGGTCACGCCTGGGGCGCAAAGAGGCCCGGGATTCCAAGTAAGCGCCGGCCGGGGCTCGGCCAGGACGCTTACCCAAGCGGATGCCAACGCGGTAATGGCGGAAGTGACAATGGCCAAGGCCGTCGCCCCCGAAGTTTCCGGCCGTTATCAGGCGACAAGCAAAGGAAAAAACACCAACACTTCGGTCATAGGAACAGTTCCGGCCTATCCCGAAGTGAGGAACGTGGAAATTGACTCCGGCTCGTTTATAACCGACCAGCACATCCGCGGACTTTCTAAAGTTGCCGTCTTGGGTCCGGTCGCGCGCGACGATTTGTTCGGAGAGGGAGCCGATGCCGTGGGGCAGACAATAAGGATTAAAAATATCCAGTTCAAAGTAATCGGAGTGACAAAAAAGAAAGGCGGAACAGGATTCGGGAATCAGGACGATTTGATTTTCATCCCGCTCGACACCGCTCAAAAATTTTTGACCGGAGACGAATACGTGACGACCATAAGCGTCAAAGCGGAAAACTCCGAATCAATGGCATCCATCCAAGAACAAATTTCCGCCTTGCTTATGGAACGCCATCGCATTTCCAATCCGCAGCTGGCCGATTTCAGCGTCATCAATCAGGCGGACATCATAGCCACGGCTTCCAGTATAACTCAAACCTTCACCATTCTTCTTGGCGCAGTCGCGGGTATTTCTCTTTTAGTCGGCGGAATAGGCATCATGAACATGATGCTGACGACCGTTACCGAAAGGACGAAAGAAATAGGCCTCCGCAAAGCCATCGGGGCGAAAAGACGGGACATCAATCTCCAATTTTTGGCTGAAGCGGTAGCG
>JAGWZX010000037.1 GCA_018968805.1 Patescibacteria group bacterium
GGAGAGCACCCGCGCGACATCGAGTAAAGTATTGCCGGACTCCTGGTCTTCAATGGTCAGAAGCACGGCATTCCTGAAATATTGTTCGAACATCGGCCCGCCGGCGGTTTTCATATCGAAAAGTTTGTTGAAAATGGAGAGCATTTCGTTGACCACGAATGTTTTTTGTTCGGGATAGCGCGTGTCGTACTCGAGCATATTCAAGGCCATCGGCCGCGCGGTGTGCGACGGGTCAAAGTAAATCAGGTCCTCGTAGCGCGAAGGCGGAATTGAAGCTAAAACGTCCTGAATGTCGGCGCCGTGCGGGTCAATCATGCAGACTCCTTCGCCTTTTTGGATATCCTGGATAATCATGTTCTTGAGAAGAGTGGTTTTTCCGGTGCCGGTCTGGCCGATGACATAGAAATGGCGCAGGCGGTCTTCGGCCGTCATATAAACTTTGGTCTCACCGCCGCGATTACGATTGACGCCCAGAAGAATTCCTTCTGAGGGCATTTCCACCGGCGCGGCGGCCGTGCCGGCTTTGGCTTGTTTGAGCTGGGCGCTTCCTTGAATGCGGCTTGAGGGAAAATGGAACATTGTGGTTACTTCTTTAATGTTCAGGGGCAAAGCGTCGCCTTCCTCAAAAATTCTGAAGGCGAAATCATGAAGCAATCTGGTGAGCCGGCCGCCGCGCTCCACCCGCTCAAACGCGATCTTGTTGCCGTGGGTATTTTCAAACTGATTGAACGCCGCCTCCAAATCGGCAAGCATCGCTTTGGCCGTCTCCCTGTTTTCAGCCGAAGCGATAATGCGAATATCCGCGAGAAGCAGAGGGCTTCCGACTTTGTTTTTGACCTGCTCCACCGCCACTTCGTCAATCTTGGGCGGCTCTTTTTCATCCTTATGCTTATGGACGTCAGAATGCCGGCCGGAAAGAACGTCCGATACTTCCTTGGCCATTTCCCCGAAAAAACCCATGCGGATATCGGTGGCACGACGCACCGAAACGCCTTTCTGCAGGCGATGCAGAGCTTCTTTGTACTTCTCAAGATAAACCGGCGGCGCGGGCCGGAGCACGAATTGCACCGCCGCGCCTTGCCCTTCTTTTTTGATTTTGGAAAAACTGTTCAAAAGCACGTTCAACGGATCAACATCAAATTCCTCGTAAGTTTTCAAGGGAAAGACCGGCTTGCGCGCCGAAACGGCGTAAGAGCCGACCGAAGCGCCGGATTCGTTGAAGATGTTGTAATCATTTTTGGCTTCGCGGATTTTGGCATTATGGAAAATTGAAAGCACCTGTTTTTCAAACAACGCGCGCTTGCCGTCCGGCACGGCGGCGTAAAAAATAAATTCTTCGCTGCCGTTGGCGTTAGCCACTTCAAGGGTGAATGAAGCGCGATTTTTTGACGCATCGTCCGAAACAGCCGTCATACCGGCGTAAAACTGTTCCATGCCGGAAATGAGTTTCTTTAATTCTTTGTCGGCTTCTTCTTTCACCAGTTCCGGCAAGGTAATTTCATAGAGCGTCATGCGCAAGGCTTTGCCCAAGGGCGTCTTCTCGGCTAAACCTTTGACTGCGAAACCGGCTTTGACATATTGGATGAGAAAGCGATGGAAATCGTCCTCAATGTGGAAATCACCGAGCTTCTCAATGATAGCGAGAGTGTTTTTGATGCCTTTCTGCTCTAGAATGGTGATAAGCTCCTCAATCTTTTTATCGTGGGCCTCCGGCGCCAAATCAAGCACGATTGCCTCCTGCCGAACTTCCTCAAGAGCATGCGCCGAATCAAGAGTGTGCTCGACGGACGCGGCGGCGTAGTCTTTCAGGGTCTGGCTGATGACTTTCTCCTTTTGCTCCATCATACCGCGCTCTCGCGCTTCCGCTTCGCGCCGCGCCACCTCCTGCCGCAAAAAAGCCAACTCCTCTTCGGGTGTGGCAAAATTCTTTTTCTCCGGCGAAAACTGCTGTCGTTGCTCCATGAAAATTTAAACTCCTCTCGCCGGCCGTCTGGCGCGATACATCGCGCCAGACGGCGGCCGTTATTAATCTGAAAGAGAAATGCTGGTCTTTATAAGCGCGGCCCGTTCGTCAATCCGCCTCTCCGTTTCAGCCAAACTCCTTAGAGCGGCAACGGTTTCCTCAAGCGACTTCTTGTAATTTTCAAGGATATTGACTGCAACCGAGGCATACACTTCGGCCGCGCCGACATAAGCCGCGCCTTTTTCTTCCCGTGTCAAAGGTTTTTCGGCAATATCAGCAAGCAAAGCACCGGCTTCCGTCCAGTCTTCTTTGCGGTCTTTTTCCTTGCGAGCCGGCGGCTTTTTCTTTTTTATTTCTTTTTTCATGTTATTTACCAGCACGCAAAGCTTCTTCTTGTTTTACAATTATAGCTCTAATGTGCAGGGTCTTCTCTTTGTTTTCCTGAACCCGCTTACGGCCTTTTTCGGTATTCTCATCCTTCGGCTCATCAGCCATTATTTCAAGCTCGTCAAACAACCTTTCAACAATATGGCGCCTGACTTCCGCCCGCGATTTTGAACCGAGTTTTTCTTTTTCCGTCAATTTCGCAAGCGCTCCTTCCAGCGCCTTGAAACGGCCCGCGGACAAAGCCAGTGCCCGGCTTACGGCCCGCCCGACATCTGTCCTGATGCCCGCGGTAAGCCAACCGTCAATTTTCTCTTGGGTCTCCTTAACATCAACACCCGCGAGATAATCGCCTTCTCCGCCGCCTCTTTCCAAACTGGCGCGCAAGGTCTTTTCAAACAACTCACTGGCCTTTGCCGCCGCTTCAGCCGTCTGGTCTTCTTCTTTTGCCGAATGGAACGAGTAAATTTCCGCGACAATTTTCTCCCGCGCCATGCCGGCCAGTTTTTTATCCAACTCGCTGTCGCGGAAGAGATTGAGCTTGGCATTTTCCAAAATCTGGTGGGCTTTGAATCTCTGCTCGTCCAGCCTCTTGATCTGTTCGTCTTTGTCCGCCGCGCCTTTCTTGAATTCGCTTTCAAGACTGGCCAGCTGATTCTCAACTCCACGCAATCTTTCCTCTTTCAGTACCATTCCAGACTCAAGTTTTTCTGTAGATAAGCCGCCAATCAATGCGTAAGGAGAAAATTTTGACTTTGCGCCTTTTTCCTTTACGATCTTGCGCGCTTTATATGTTTCGCTACTTTCAAAACCCAACTTCTGCGCAAACCAATTTAAACTATGGAAAGACCCCGCCCCTGTCCAGAAAGCATTGCTCTTGAGCGCAAGGGTCATAATATCCCGTTCTTCTTTGATACGCTTATGTTCCCCCTCCAACGACTCGCGCAGTTTAGCCTGACCTTCCGGCGTCAAAGTTTTCTTTAATTCGGCAACCTGCGCCTCCAAACCGGCAATTTCACCCGGCAAAACTTTTAGGTGTTCAAACTTAGTGAAAAGCTGTTTTATAAGGCGCGGGCTTTCATGGGCTTGCCGTTCCAAATGCTCCCGCACCGCTTGCTTGCCGGCATCGTCAAGCGATAATCCCAGATCCTTTGAAATGCGCTCCGCGTGAACCTTGTAAACTTCTTCGGCCACGCTGTCTTTCCGCGCGAAAGCTTCAAATATATCTTTCAGATTTTCTTTGTCCGCCATATCAATCGTTTGGCCAAGCTTTTCCGCTTCGGCCAAAAAGGCCGCAAACCCGGGAACATCCATCGCTTTTCCGATATCGAAGCCTCCCGAATCTTCCAAAACCGCTTTGGCCGCGGCTTGGTCCGGAGACTTAACGTAAGCAACCTTCACCGCTTCCGGCGCTTTCGGTGCGGACGGCGGGGCTGGCGGCTTCTCTTCCTTTCTAGCCTCGGACGCGGACGGCTCAACCGGAACAGTTTCATTTTTCACCGGGTTTGCTACCGGAATATTTTTAAACGGCGGTGGCGGCGTAATCTTGACGGGACGACGCGCGTTTTTGGTACGCATGTAATAATCAATATTTTCCGGCGGAAGTTCTACGGTTTCCTGACCGCGACTCTGGCCCCCCATCAGATCATGTCTTTTGAAAACGGCGGCGGCCGACATTGTCTCCTTTTTCTTTTCAGTTGGAACAGGCGCTCCGGCAGAAACCTCAGACGCAACCGGCCGAAGCCAGCCGTTCCGCTCAAACAACTTTCTAAGGTCGGATCGCAAAAGCGCGTGGTCTATGGTGTTCAAGTCGGCAATGATTTCTTTATTCCGCTCTTCGCGAGGCTTCGCCTGAAATTTCTCACTCTGAATTTTTACGACATAAGCAAGGAGCACCCTCTCCATTTCGGCAGGTGAAAATTCAAGAGGTTTTCCGCCTTCAATAATTTTGAACTTCTTTGGATATTTCCTGACCTCAGCGATTATTTCCGCAAATGTTTCCGGTTCGTGAGATTTCTCGCCTCCGGAATTTCCATCAGGCACGTTTTCCGACTCCGGCTTGGCAGATGTTGTTTCCGTGTGCGCCGTTTTCGGTTCTGGGGTTGGCGCGGGCGGAATAGGTTCTCGCGGAGCAGCCGGACGCTCGGCAACTTCCGGCCTGTCACTCTTGGCCTCCGGCAGAGAGGCTCCGGTTTTGACAGTATCGCCGACAGACTCCGCGGATTTAACCATAAGCCAGCCTCGCCGCTCAAAAATTTTTTTTAAATCGTCTCTCAATCTTTGGTCTGTCGTGAGCAAATCCAACGCTTCAAGGATCTGACGTTCTCGCTCGGCGTAAGGCTTTACCCTAAACTCTCCGCCCTGAAAAATTCTCGCGAGCCGCCTAATATCCCTAGCCACGTCACTGCCCGATACATGAAACGTCCGTCCTTGCCAGGTACGTTCCAGATTTTCCGCCCGGCCCACATCCGCCATAACGCTCTCAAACTCTTTATCATCTTCTGCCTTCGATGATTGTCTTACCTCATTTTTCGGCAGAAACTCCGAAGTCAGGACTCCTTCGTTGATAAGTGCTTTCACCAGTCCGTCCCGGAAATTCCTGGCGTCAGTGGTCACATCGGGAAAACTGGAAATAAAATCCATGATAATCCGGCGCTGCTGGCCAAACGGTCTTTTGCGGAACTCCTCATCCTTAAAACCACTGAGAAAGTCCATCACCGTCTCCGCCACCTGCGCGCCGTTGCGCGTTTCCGTCCGACAACTCTTGTAACCCTTAAACTTCTCGCCATCAAACTCCGCTTCGAAAGTGACCCGACGAAGAGCGTTCAGTTTGCGCACTTGGTCCAGAAACTCTTGCGCCGGCAGTCTTTCTCCTGTTTTCAGATATCTTGCCAGACGGGCAAAAGCCGATTCCACCCGCATCTTTTTGAGCTCCAGTTCCTTTTGGAGAAGAGTCTTTTCTTGATTCAATGTTGATGTCTCTCCCTCTGCTTTATAAGATTCGGCGTAGTCCCGCGAAAAAACCTTCCGGGACGTCGGACTCTTCCCCGAAGGCGGGGATTTTTCGCCTCCGGCGGATCTTTTCTTTCTTCCCTTACCCGTATCTTCAGATTTTGATTTTCTCTCTCTTCTCCTTTCCTGTCCTCCTTCCTTGGGCCGATTCTTATGCCCGGCTTTTTCCTCATCCGTTTCCTGCTGTAATTTGTCGGCTTCCAGCGGCAAATTTTCTTCCGTCACGCTTTCGGCGTTCCGCGCCGGTGGATTAATTTTGATTATAGATTCAGAATCGGGCGAAGAAGCCGGCGCGGAAACGTTTTCCGGCGGTTTCGGCGATTCGGCGGAAGTCGGTTCCGACGGGCCGACGGTTAGGGCGGCGAAAGGATTATTAACAAACCCCTGCCTCGCCTCGGTGTTATTGGAGTCAAGTTTTTCAAGCTGTTCTGGAGTCAAGGGAGGTCTTTCGTTTGCCATACGTGGGGTTATGGTATCACAACCGTGTTAAGATTTCAGCACCGTTTTCGATAATAGCCACAGTGTGTTCAAAATGGGCGCTACGCTTGCCGTCCGCTGTTTTGTAGGTATATCCGTCTGGCGCAAGCCGGATGGCCTTGCTACCTTCGTTAATCATAGGCTCTATGGCAATAACCATGCCGGCTTTAAGAATCGGGCCGGAAGTTTTCTTGCCGTAATTGGGAACATAAGGGTCTTCGTGTACGGCGAAACCAACGCCATGTCCCGCTAATTCTTCCACGATGCCGAAATCCGGAGCGGCCTTTCGGATTGAATTTTCAACAGCGTTACTCACTGCTCCCACCCTCGCTCCGGCGCGTGCGGCGGCAATACCGGCGCGGAGCGCCCCTTCGGTCACCCGAAGGAGGCGCTCCGCCGCTTGGTCAATTTTTCCCACTGGCACTGTTATCGCCATGTCCGTAAAAAATTTTTTGTGGACCAAACCCATATCAAGCGAAACAATGTCGCCCTCTCGCAAAATTTTATCGCTTTCGTTCGGAATACCGTGCACCACTTCGTCGTTTACGGACACGCAAAGTGAAGCGGGAAAAGGCCGTTTGGCGCCATAGGGCTGATATCCGGCGAAGGCCGAACGGTCGCCACCCTCGCGCACTAATTTTTCGGCAAGAGCGTTCAGTTCGGCGGCGGTTCGCCCGGGGCGAACCGCCGCCTTAAGCTCTT
>JAGWZX010000038.1 GCA_018968805.1 Patescibacteria group bacterium
CGTCCATAATGTCGGTTCGATTTTCCGTACCGCCAACTGTCTGGGCATAAGCAACATTATCCTTGCCGGCTATACCCCATCTCCCATTGACCGGTTCGGCAGGATGCGTAAAGATTTTTCCAAGGTGGCGCTTGGCGCGGAAAAAGAAATTGAATGGCGGCACGAACGGAACGCGGAAGCCGTACTCCGCTTTTTGAAAAAAAGCGGAGTACGGCTTATTGCCGTCGAACAGTCCCCCCGTTCAACGGATTACAGAGAGGTGCGCGTTCGCGGCGCAACCGCCTTCATCTTCGGAAATGAAGTGACGGGTCTTCCGGAAAAAATCCTGCGCGCCGCCGACACGATCGCCGAAATACCCTTGCGCGGCGGCAAGGAATCGCTGAATGTGTCCGTGGCGGCCGGCATCGCGCTTACGCGAATGCTCAACCTCTAAAGCTCCCGCGAAAGCGGAGCGCGGCTTTTTTCAATACGTTATCTCGTCGATAATTTTCCCGTTCTTGTCAATAAGCTGGACGGCTTCGCGCCGGCTTTTCCAGAGACCGGCGTCACGTCCCAAATAAACAAGCCATTGATTGTCGTAAAAGCCGGCGTCATTTTTGTGGCGATTTACGCACTGCGTATAGTTCAAATATGTGGTTACAAATGTTTGGCATCCCGGAGAAATAGTGCGGGGCGGATTAAGCACGACGCGGCACGCCGGCAGGGAGTTAAGATAATCCAGACACGCGTCATCGTATTGATTGGCCGGAGGCGGCAAAGATTCGCTTGACGGCGCCGGACAACGCGCCGGTAATCCTATCGGCGTGAAATTTTGATATTGCGTGAAATAACCGGTACACTCGTTCGGCCGGAACGAGTAGCCCAGAGGCGAGTGGCCGGTCATGATATAAGCGACACCGCCGGGCTGCAAGATGATCGGCTGGTTTTCATTGGTTGAATTCTGAAGCGGCAGATACACTCCGTCGGGGATATCGACCCCGCGGCCGGTTATTGTGCTTTGCAAACGCAGACCCGAAATATAAATTGCCGAGGTATTGTTGTACGCGGCTTGCAGGACGACATATTCGTAAGCGCCATTAGTATCCGCACCGGCACTGACATTGCCGATTCGAAGCATGCCAGCTAACGGCGAAGCGGTGGAAGTTTTTTCAAGCGCACCCAAAGCTTGTTGCGACTGGGTCATTGTCTGGTTGGATTGACGGGCGCCTTGTGGAACCTGACCGGAACCGCCGCCGTAATAATACGCCGAACCGTTAGCGGGTACCGGCATATACGTCTCTCTTTGCGAAGTAGAGCTTGCTGTTCCTGATGATCCGCCTCGACCCAGACTGAATGACACGTACCAAATGAGGCCGAACATTATGATGATACCGAATAACCATTTTACATCTTCATGCATGGAGGGATTATACGATTACATATAACTGGTCCGATCACTAGGAATGGTTAAATGATTACATTCCCCGTTCCTCGTTCGCTGCCAATTATAGCACGAGCGCCATGGCATATTATTGGTATTTTTTCTGATGAAAACCGCAAAAATGGGCCGAGCGACCGCCAAGTTTAACGCGAGTAATTTTGCCGCGGCAACCGCGCTTTTGGCAGGGTTTGCCGGTTTGGCGGTAGGCCTTGTGAAAATTTTGAAAACCGGCCGGACGGCCGTCCAAAAGGCGGAAATCGGAGGCTGAATCACCGCCGAGGCGAATCGCTTTTCGCAAAATTGCTTTCATCGCTTTATACATCGCTGTGATTTTTGCCGGCGAAATTTTTTTGACGACGGAAAGCGGATGAACGCCGGAACGCCAGAGAATTTCATCGGAATAAATATTGCCGATACCGGCGATTACCGACTGGTCCATCAGAACTTGCTTGATTTTTCCGGATGGGCGCGACAGGAGCCGCCCGCGAAAAATTTTCTCCGAAAAATTTTTCGCCAAGGGCTCCGGCCCGAGTGTTTTTATAAACTCGTCGTCTTTGATTTTTGCCGTCGGCAGAAAATGAATCTTGGCAAACCGGCGCAAATCCGAAAACGCGAGTGTTTTCCCGCTGGAAAGAATCCAAACCATTCTGATAAACCGATTCATCGGGTCGCCGAGCGGCCCGGTTTTGTCTTTCGGTTCCCACTCCCCGTTTTGAATTTTTGATTTTGGATCTTGAGTTTGTTTGGAAGTTGGTTTTTGGAAATTGGAAATTTTTTTGTATGTTCCATACAAAAAGTGTCCCGTCATTTTCATGTGGACAAGAACCGACGCGCCGCCCGAGAGATTTATAATAATGTTTTTCGCTCTTCGCTCTGCGCCGAGTATTCTTTTGCCGACAACAGCTTTTTTGAATCGCGCGAAGTATTTTATATTTTTGATATTATTCTTGCCGTCATGAAAGCTGGAATTATAACTTGACCACACGTTCAAAATCCGCAAGCTCCGGACAGCGCGGTTTAAGGCACGGACGGTGGTTTCTACTTCGGGGAGTTCTGGCACAACTGATAAGTTTTTAGTTGTAAGTTGAAAGTTGTAAGTTGTATAATTCTTCCTCCGCGACCCTTTTATCATCCCACGGCGTTTTTTTGCCGCCGGCTTCCATAATGTATGGATCAGTGCCCTTGCCGGTAATAAGAACAACATCGCCGGCCGCGGCGCTCCGAAGCGCCGCGGCGATCGCTTTTCGTCTATCCATCTCAATAGTCAACTTCTCCGGATTGATTGCCGCCGCCATCTCGTCCACGATTTTGCGCGGATCTTCATCATAAGGATCTTCGTTGGTCAAAATTATTTTGTCGCAAAACTCACCGGCGATTTTTCCCATCGCCGGCCGTTTCCAAGTGTCGCGTCCCCCGCCGGTGTTGCCGAGCACGCAAATCAATTTCTTCCGAGAAATTGATCCCGAGGCTCCCGAGAGGTCTTCAGATTTAAACGTCTCATAAATCGCTTTGAGCGAATCCGGCGTGTGAGCGTAATCAACCACGACATCAAAATTTTGTTTACCCGCCGAAGCTTTAGCGGAGGCCGGGCGCGCTTTGATAATCTGCGCCCGGCCGGGAATTTCTTTTATTTTTGCAACCGCGGTAGCAATTTGTTCCGGCTTAACACCAAACGCGAGCGCGCAGGTTGCGGCCGCGAGAATGTTGCAGGCATTAAACGCGCCGCGCAGTGCGGAGCGGATATTTGCCCCGTAGAAATTAAAGTTTATGCCGTCATCAAGTCTAAGCGCCGAAGCGTCGCTCAGCCTGAAAGGTTTGCGTTCGACATTTGCTTCCGCAAAAAACTTCTCGGCCTCCTTGTCATCGGCGTTCGCAATCATAAACTTTGGAGATTTTTTAGATTTAGCCAAAGCGCTCGCTATTGAAAGTTTGGCGCCCAGATATTTTTCGTAAGAACCGTGCGATTCTATATGCTCCGGCGCGAGGTTGGTGAAAATGAGTGCGTCCAAGTCAATAAATTTGTGGCGAAATTGTTTCGCGCCTTCGGAAGTCGTTTCAATCACCGCGAGATCGCAACCTGCGTCAACGGCTTGCCGCAAAAATTTTTGGATGAAAAACCGCCCGGGCATTGTCATTTTGAAAAGATTGCGGGTAACTTTGTCGCCGATTTTGAAGCGGATGGTGCTTTGCGACGCCACTTTATAACCCGCCTCCTCCAAAATCGCCGCCAGAATTTCCACGACCGAACTTTTGCCTTTCGTACCCGTTACGCCAATGGTTTTAATTTTTCGGCTGGGAAAGCGATAAAAGAGAGCGCCGAGAAGCGCCAACTTGTAGTGATAAACCGGCCGCAAAAATTCCAAAACTGATTTCGGCAAGATTTTTTTTATGAGTCTAAATATTTTTTCCATTTTATCCGTTTAGCTTGCGGATGCCAGACCTCAAATTCACGGAGAGGTCTGGCATCCGCAAGCCTGCTTATTTCTATTATTTGCCGAGCAATTTTAACACTGCCTTGACCCGCTCGCTTGTTCCGGTTAAATCCTTCGGCAGTTTTTTGATTGCTTCGCGGGCTTCGCGCTCGCCGTAGCCGAGGGAAATAAGAGCTTCCAAGACATCCGCGTCGTCTTTCATGGCGAGGGAGGCGCCGCCCCCTTCAGGGGCGGCGCCTATTTTCTCTTTCAGTTCAAAGATTATTTTTTCCGCGAGCTTGCGGCCGATGCCGGAAATTTTAGTGAGATAGGAAATTTCGCCGGAAGAAACGGCGGTGCGCAAATTTTCAATTGACGACGCGTTCAGCACCGAAAGGGCCGTTTTCGGCCCGATGCCGGAAATGGAAATCAACAACTCAAAAAATTCCATCTCCTCGCGCGTCAAAAACCCGTAAAGGTCCTGGCTGTCCTCGCGCACGGAAAGATGAGTCCAAAGCGAAACGGAACCGGAGCTTTTTTTTGTAAGCTCGGCGAGCGTTTCGCCAGTCACGGCCACATTGTAACCGACGCCGCCGGCTTCCAGGACGACAGATCCTGAATCTTTATGAATTATCTTGCCGACGAGATGGGAGATCATGCCCACATTATATAAGTGCCGGGCATTAGGCGCCAGGCATTAGAAAGGGCGTGAAGTTGCATTTTGAATTTTAATTTGCTAATCTCTTCCTTGCTTTTCCTTAGCGCCTAAGGCCTAGGGCATAGCGCTTGGACATGGCCATAACTTCTTCAGCTAAAAAGGCGATCCGCGTCGCCGCCCGGCGGGCGGTTTTCAACCTGCGCCGCAGCGAGGCCGCCAAGAAGGTCATTAAAGAAATTCGCAAACTGGCCGGCCAGAAAAAAACAACGGAAGCACAGATCCTTATTGCAAAAGCCTACAAAGCGATTGATAAAGCGGCCAAGATGAATACCTGGAACAAAGCGGCGGCGGCAAGAAAAAAATCGCAGTTGGCAAAACTGATTCGCTCTATAAAATAATTTCTCATTGCTCTGTAATTCCATTTTTTGCTCTGAACAAGAGTCTCTGTGTTTTGAAAAACCTTGGGGACCTAACGGCTTTTATCTTCTCCCCCCCATCAAAGCAAGGCTCTGCTTTTTCAAAACATTGAGTAGGCCTGACGAGCCGCGCATAGAAATCCGCCAGAGGGCGAATATGAGCGTTTTGAGAAGGCGAAGCCGAGCGCCCTCTACTGATACATGATAAAACTCGGCGCCGGCGTCAATTTCAAAACTTCCGACGGGGTCATCAGCCGGCCGTACGGCCCGCGCAAATCATTTTTGTAAAATAATTTGAACCCCGCGAACTGCACCGGTTCATTATAAATCTCTTCGCGATAAGTTTTTATTTTGAGCGATGGCGGGCCCCAGCCGTCCATGTCCATTACAATCTGGACTTCGGGAAGCGGTTTGATGTCTTTATAACCAGTCACCATGGCGTCGGTAAACCGATGCACGATGAGAATTTTCGGCGGAATATCGTTGGCCTTTACGATACCGGCCAAAAAATTCGCGGCGTAATTCACGTCGCCGGCATCCATTGTGCCGATCACCGTGCCGGGCCGACGGCCGTCTTTCATGGAAAATTCCGGGTCAATTGCAAGATGGACTTGCGGCAATTTTAAGAATGGTCCGAGCGGCGGCAACTCGTCAGCTAAAGTGCTTTTACCGTCTTGAGCATCCAAAATAACGATGCCTTTAATCTTAGCCGCCATATCGACGGCTTTCTGAATTTCACTGTCCGGCATGCGGCTCCTATATGTGCCTCCATGCGAACTGGCTTGGGCCGTTACGGCAATATACTCAATGGCGGGAATAACCGGTGTATCCGGGTCGGCGGCAAACCAAGCGGCTGCTTGCGCTTGTAATTTGGTCAACACTTCAGCCTCAGGAAATTCCCCGAGGATTCCCATCTGGGTAGAATAAAAATTACCGTAAAAGGCAACAATCCGGTTAAACGGCAGGAGCGCGCCGTAGTTCGGATAAGTGGCGCGGACCGGCCAAAGCGGCACTTTTATATGGCGAGGTGTTGATGAGGCCGTACCGGCAGTGGTTGTAGCGAACCAGACATGGCCGGCCGAGGGCGAGATGATGAGAGAGGAGGTGGCAACATGAGCGATCTCGTACATCTTCAAATCGTACGCCAGAGTGTCAAGTTTGGGTTTGGGAGGCGGCTCGGCGGCCATTTCCGAAAATTTATTAAACTGAACGCGGTTGCCGGCATAAACAACAACAATGACTAAGACCGCGGTGACCAGGAAAACGCCGCTCGCTAGCTTGATAAAAAAAAGAGGTTTTTTACGTTTGTTTTTCATGGTGAGAAATGTTGCGTTAATCTTTGTGTTCAGGAATAATTTGCCCACCATCACTCGCAAATTTCCAATACCTGAGCCGCTTGCCCGCCGCGGCGGACACGGCCGCATCTCAAACCTTTACTTTGCGGTCAGGAAATAATTTCCTCGTCAGTCACTCGGAAATTTTCCCGACCAGGACTCGCTTGTTTCGTCTGCCGGTGAAACATAGCTCCGTCTCGCATCCGTATCGAACAATATGAAGCAGTTCATATTTTTCTATCGGGTGCGCCCAGCAGGA
>JAGWZX010000039.1 GCA_018968805.1 Patescibacteria group bacterium
TCAATAGCAACGGGTATTATCACCGTAGCCTTGATGAGTCAGGCGCCGCCGGGGGTGACTCAAACGGTAAACCGCGTGGTGGAACGCACTATTGAAAAAGTGGCGCCGGCTGCTAGCGCCGGCCAAGCGGCGGCTGTCGTAACAACAAAAGAAACCGTAGTGGTCAAAGAAGACGACCTGGTCGTCGGAGCGATTGACAAAAACAGCAAAAGCCTGGTAAACATTTTTGCTGTTATCGGCGCGGGTGATAGTAAACAAGAATCATTCGTAGGAAACGGTCTGGTAGTAAGCGCGAACGGCACGATTGCCGCCGATGCCGCGGCGCTGGCGCCGCAAACGGACGGAAGCGGCAACCCCATCCCGCAGACGCTTGAGGCGGTTTTTCCAGACGGTGCTAAAATTCCGGTTGCGGAAATCGCCTCGCCGCCCGCCGCTGCGGGCGGCGCGGCCGCAAACATCGCTCTCCTCCAACCCACGACCGCTACCACCACAGTTTTCACCTCCGCCAATCTTTCCGCCGATCCGCTTAAGCTCGGGCAAGCCATCGTCGCCATAGGCGGTCATATAATTGCCGTGGCTACGGGCATTGTTTCCAGTTTTGGCGGGAGTTCCGCCGGTATAAACCAACAAGCCAGCACCACGCCAAACCAAACGGGGAACATCAGTCTCATCAGGACGGACATCAGCACTGCCGGCAAAACACCCGGCAGTATTTTGGTCAACCTTTCCGGCGACGTTGTCGGCTTCCACGGTTCCGAAAACGCCGACGGAAATTTCCTGCCGGTCTCGGCGATTTCATACGCGCTCGACAAAATCGCGAGTTCGACTGCTAACCCAACTGGCACAAAACCGCAATAAAATTAATCTGGCGCAAACTAGGGGCGCCGCCGCGGGCGGCCCGCGGCGGCGCCTTTAAAAACTCAATGACTACTATACCGGAACCTACCCGTGCCGAATTAAAGGAAAAAGAATTGCGTCTCCTTTTTGAGGCCTACAAAAAAGACCAGAAACTTTTTGAACGGCCGATATTAGTGGAAGACGCAAAGATGCTTTCCGAATTTGGTATTTATATTCCCGGTAAAGAGTCTTTTCCATACGGAGTTATAAAATTCGTACCGCAGGATTTTATTGTTGAAGAGGTGTCGGAAACCGGAGAGGTTTGCACGATTCAAAAAGAAAACGTTTTATCTACGAATACCACCGTACTGGAAGGACCGACAATATACGCGACAATCGTGAAGTGCGGCTTATCAACTCTAAACATCGTTACTGAACTGACAAGGGCTCTTTCCTGTTCTGTCGAACAAATCCGTTATGCCGGATTAAAAGACAAAGACGCCATTACATCGCAAAGATTTTCTTTCCGGCAGATTTCTATAGATGCATTAAAAAATATCCGTTCTCCGAATTTTTTCATAAAAGACGTGACTAGCGGGAAGGGCGCGCTGGAAAAAGGCCGGCTCAAGGGCAACCAATTCACCATCTTTATAAGAGTTGAGAAGGCTTTTTATGAGACAGAGCAGTCAAGAGTTTTTGTCGAACAGCTGGCTAAGGTCAAAAATGAAGGTTTTTATAATTACTTCTACCTTCAGCGTTTCGGCACGCCCAGACTGGCGGCGCATTATTGGGGCCTAGATATGATTCATGGTTACAATCGCAAAGTGGTGGAAAATTTTATCTCATTTGCTTCACCTCGCGAAATTCCGTACTTCAAAAATCTCCGGCGCGAGCTTGGCAAGCGCTTCGGAAACTGGAACACCATGCTTGAACTGCTGGAACTATTTCCTTTAATTTTTACAACCGAATTACGGATGGTGCACTTTCTCCAAGAACACTCTGATGACTTTGCGGGAGCAATCGCTCATGCAGGCGATCAACCAGCAATGTGGATCACCGCCGCCTCTTCTTGGCTATTTAATCTCAAACTTGCTTCTTATGTAAAACAGGGAATTGAACCACCGCCTTTTTTGCCGCTGTTTTTAGACCCAAGTAATTCTTCAAATCACATCTATGACGACCTCATGAAAACATATAGCGTTTCCGTGCAAGATTTCAGGAATCTTGGCCATTTACCATCACTACAAACACCAAAAAAACCTATCAAAACGCGCGAACAAATTGCTATAGAAAAAGCCGACATTCTAGATTCCGGTATTGCCTTGAAATTTTTTCTGCCGAAAGGGGAGTACGCCACCACCTTTCTCGCTCATTTGTTTAACCTTATTGCCGACCGGCCGCCTATTCAAGTGGATGAAAAAATTATTGATGTGAAAGAGGCACTTGGAGAAAGTAGCGCGGCGGAAACGCTCGATTATTTTCTACCGTCCGTGCATCCCAAAAGCAAGAATTATTTTGAAGAACTAGCGAGAGAAGAAGACAAGAAAATTTCATAAAAAGAAGAGAGCCGCGACCACCTGGTCTCGGCTCTTTGAAATTGTTTTTTCGGAGACAATTACTCCGCCTCGTCTTCACCGCCGCTCGGGTCCATCTTAGTCGCGAGGTTGCACTTGCGGACCACCAGCGCGTACCGCGGCTTCTGCGCCCGTTCATCCACCAAACCCCCGACATTGACCGTCATCATGCCATCCGGATTCACCCAGATTTTGCAGTATGAGAAGGTCATTTTCATGAGAGCCCGCCGCCCGGCGACTGTCTTCGGCTCAAACCCCCTCACGTCTTCCTGGAACTTGAACTCCAGGTTAAGAACGTGGAAGCGACGCGGCATTGGCCGCCCACCCGGAAACTTTCGGTGTGGGTCGTCCTTCTTTTTGATTTGGACGAAGACGTTGGACAGGTGTAAGCTGTTGGCGGCAAAACCCCGAACGAGCATGGCCATTTGGAAGGGGTAGTTGGACTCAAAGACTGGTTCGCCGGTGTCCACCATGCCCTCGCGATGACGCCCGACAGCCGCCAGCTCCGGCCGGCCCATGAGCACGGCTTCCTGCTGGTGCCACAACTGAATCATGTGGTCATCGCGCTGGGAGCGGTACTCAAACTCGGCGGGGATGAGCGGCTGTTGCCCATCTTTGAAGGTGATCTTGACCCGGATCCGCTGGATTTTCTTCGGGTCAAGCGGCTGCTCGAATTTCTCGAGCATGACCAGGCGCTTGCCGGGCACTTCCATTTCCGCAGCGAGTTTTTGCTCGACCGTTGTGTCGGAGAGTGGGGCGGCCGGGGCTTTGAGAGCAACGGCGATGGGATTCAGATTCTGCTTATGCGATGATAGGAGGCTCATTTTTTGCCTTTCTGTTTTGGTTTTTTGTTTGTTTAAACTGCTAGCTTTTTGGAAAGAAAAGTATTGAATGATTCCGTAACTTTTTTGAAACATTGCGCAGTCCGACGGGACGAGCATAGCAATTCATCAGCAGGTGAATATGCGCGTTTCAAAAAAGTTACGGAATCAACTTCCAGCCAAAAAGCTAGCAGTTTTACACGAGGTTTTTAAGGAACTTTACCTGGCCAGAATGATAGCACAAATGGACAGTAAAGTCAATATAGATTTGACTATCACCGATTCATATGTTATGATTCCAAAATCTCCTTATTTCTGGCCATCTTATCGGTACGAAAGTCTCGCTATGCGTTATACTTAAGGCACAAGGAGAGTTTTAAAGATAGGATATTTGGAAATTAGGTATTAGAAATTAGAAATTTATAAAAACATGCCTCCCTTCAACCATTTTACAACCAAAGCCAAAGAAGCCATCCGGCGGGCGCACGAGCTCGCTATTGAACGCGGCCAGAATCACGTAAACCCCATACATCTTCTGGCCGCTCTCATCACCCAGGACGAGAGCATGGTCAATGCCATTCTCGACAAACTCGATGTGGACACCGTGCTTTTGACCGATTCCGTCTTGGAAGGTATCGAAGGTGATGCCGGTTCGTCCACGCTCGCGCCGTCTTACCAAATTTATCTGACCCCGGAACTTGCCCAGACTTTGGACAACTCAAGCAAAGTCGCCGCCGGCCTCAAAGACGAGTTTGTTTCCACCGAACATCTTTTCATCGCGATGCTGGACATTCCCGGCGCGGCGCGGGAAATCCTCTCGCGTTTCCGCATTGATAAAGCCGACGTCTTGCGCGTGCTGGAAGAATTAAAAACGCTTAAAACCACCGACGTTACCCAACCCAAGCGCTACAAATCCATTTCCCGCTACACCAGAAATCTCACTTCGCTCGCGCGCGAAAACAAACTTGATCCGGTCATCGGCCGCGACAATGAAATTTCTCGCATAATCCAGATTCTCTCGCGCCGCACCAAAAACAACCCGATTCTTATCGGCGAAGCGGGCGTCGGCAAAACCGCCATTGTGGAAGGACTGGCTTTGCGCATGGCGGGAGGTGAAGTGCCGGAATCTCTCAAAGAAAAAGAGTTGGTTTCGCTTGACCTCGGACTTCTCATCGCCGGCACCAAATACCGCGGCGAGTTTGAAGAACGTCTTAAGAACATCATGAGGGAAATTGAACGCTCGGAAGGCAAAATTATTCTTTTCATTGATGAAATCCACACCATCGTGGGCGCCGGCGCGGCCGAGGGATCCATGGACGCTTCCAATATGCTCAAACCCGCTCTCTCGCGCGGCGACTTGCGGGCGATCGGCGCCACCACGCTCAAAGAATATCAGAAACACATTGAAAAAGACCCCGCTTTGACGCGCCGTTTCCAGCCGGTTTATGTTTCCGAACCGTCCGTTGAAGACGCTATCGCCATCCTGCGCGGCCTCAAGGAAAAATACGAGCTCTATCACGGCGTGCGCATCACCGATGATGCTATAGTCGCGGCCGTGACGCTCTCCAGCCGTTATATCACCGACCGTAATTTGCCCGATAAGGCCGTTGACCTCATTGACGAAGCGGCTTCATCGCTTAAAATTTCCCTGGAAAATATGCCGCCTATTTTAGAAGAAACGCACCGCAAAGTGATGCGTTTGGAAATTGAAAAAGAGGCGCTAAAGAAAGAAACAGCGACCTCTAAAAAAGCCAAGGCACGCGTTAAAAAAATTGAAACGGAAATCGCCGACCTCAAAGAAAAAACTTCGGAAATAGAATTGAAGTGGAAAAACGAAAAGGAAACCATTACCGAGATCAAAACGCTAAAAAAATCACTGGAGAGCCTGCGCCTTGAGGCGGAAGCGGCCGAAGCCCGGGCAGATCTTACTAAAGCCGCGGAAATACGTTACGGCAAAATTCCCGAAGCGGAGAAAGAACTTGAAATGAAAGCGAAACGTCTTAAAAAACTGCAGAGCTCGCGGCGGATGCTTAAAGAGGAAATCACCGAAAGTGACATTGCCGAGGTCGTGGCCAAATGGACGGGCATTCCGGTCACGCGCATGCTTGAAGAAGAAGCGGCGAAACTCGCGCGCATTGAAGATGAGCTTAAAAAGCGCATTGTCGGCCAAGATGACGCCGTTCGCAAAATCGCCGACACCATCAAACGGAGCCGCGCCGGCGTGGCTGATCCGAATCGGCCGATCGGCTCTTTCATTTTCCTGGGTCCAACCGGCGTCGGCAAGACCGAATTAACCAAGGCGCTCGCCGAATTCATGTTCAACGACGAAAAAGCGCTTATCCGGGTGGATATGTCGGAATTTATGGAGCGCCACAGCGTCTCCAAGCTTATCGGCGCGCCGCCGGGTTATGTCGGCCACGAGGAAGGCGGCAACCTGACCGAGACCATCCGCCACCGGCCGTATGCCGTGGTGCTGTTTGATGAAATTGAAAAGGCTCACCCGGAAGTGTTCAATATCCTGCTTCAAATCTTTGATGACGGCAGGTTGACTGACGCCAAAGGCCGCGTCGCCAATTTCCGCAATGCCATAATTATTTTAACCTCAAATATCGGCGCGCAATTCATCGATCGCATGGAAAAAATCGGTTTTGCCGCGAGCCGAAATGAGAAATCAGACTACGAGGACGCCAAGGCGAAAGTGATGGGAAGCTTAAAAGACTACTTCCGTCCGGAGTTCCTGAATCGCCTTGACGACATCGTTATCTTTGACATTTTGAGCAAAGAAGCCATCAATAAAATCGTGGATATTCAAATCGGGCATGTGCGGACGCGCCTGACCGCCAAAAATATCGCGCTGGAAATAACACCGGCAGTATCTGAATACTTAGCGAAAGAAGGCTACAACCCGCAATACGGCGCGCGGCCTCTGCGGCGTTTGATTCAGAATAAAATCCTGACGCCGATTGCTTCGCAAATCATCTCCCGCTCTATAGGAGACGGATCGACCGTAGCGGTGGACGTCAAAAACGGCGAGTTTACCTTTGGCGTTACCAATCCCAAACCGACCAAGCCGATCAAAAGTCCGATTCAGAAAGACGCTAAAGAAGAAAGCGGTCAGACGACTCAGGAGAAATGAGGGAAAGAAGCGACAGGATAGACCGCCCGTCCGGCATTGCCGGACGGGCGGTCTAGGTTGGTCAAAAAGCCAAAAATCGTCATTGACCTTCTTGG
>JAGWZX010000040.1 GCA_018968805.1 Patescibacteria group bacterium
GAAAGGGCGGCGGCCGCCCTTTCCGCGGCGGTGTTATTCTTTTCCGTCACCGGTACCACCTTGACCTGCACCGGTGCAAGCCAGAGTGGGAAGTTGCCGCCATAGTGTTCAATGAGAAAACCGACAAAACGCTCGTGTGTGCCCAAAGGCGCGCGGTGGATGCAAAGCGGCGTTTCGGCTTTGCCATCTTTGCCCGTGTACGATAGGCCGAAACGTTTCGGTACGGCGAAATCCACCTGATTGGTGGCCAAGGTGAATTCGCGGCCGATGGCGCTCCAGACCTGAACATCAATTTTCGGGCCGTAAAACGCCGCTTCGTTTGCCACTTCAATGTAGGGAATCTTGGAATCGATCAAAACCCGGCGGACCATATCTTCCGTTTTTTTCCAAAGCGCGGGTTCGTTGGTATACTTTTCGCCAAGTTTTTTCGGGTCGTGAGTGGAAAATCGCATCACATATTTTCCAATGCCGAAAATTTTGAAATATTTGAGATAAATGTCATTGACCGCGCGGAATTCATCGGCAAATTGCTCCTCGGTGCAATAAATGTGCGCGTCATTCATGGAAAGCATCCGTACCCGCATCAGGCCGAATAGTTCGCCGGATTTTTCGTGCCGGTAACAGGTGCCGTATTCGGCCAGACGCAAAGGCAATTCTTTGTAAGTGCGCGGTTTGGCGGCGAAAATTTTGTGATGATGCGGACAATTCATGGCTTTCAAGTAATACTTGCCGCCTTCGTATTCCATAGGCGGGAACATCGTTTCTTGGTAGTAGGGCAAGTGACCGCTCGTCAAATACATTGACTCTTTGGCGATATGCGGCGTGCGCACGCGTTTGTAGCCTTCGGCCGTTTCCGTTTCTTTGGCCAGTTTTTCCAGCTCTTCGGTCAAAATTGTGCCGTTCGGAAGCCACAACGGAAGACCTGGCCCAACATCATCGTCAAAAGTGAACAGTTCCAACTCTTTGCCAAGCTTGCGGTGGTCGCGTTTCTTGGCTTCTTCCATCTGCTTTTCGTAAGCCGCCAATTCTTCTTTTGTCTCAAAAGCCAGACCGTAAATGCGCGTCAGCATTTTATTTTTCTCATCGCCCCGCCAATAGGCGCCGGCAAGGCGCTCCAGTTTCCACGAGCCGGGCTTGATATCTTTGGCCGGATTTTCGGCATGACCTCCTCTGCATAAATCGGTAAAAGAGTCAGCAGTATAAAAAGTGATTTTTTCTTTGTTGCCGATTATTTCATCAATCAGTTCCAGTTTGTAGGGATTGGCTTTGAAAAATTCTCGCGCTTCTTTTTCTTTGACCTCCTTGCCGGAAAAATTATTCCAAGTTTTCAAGATTTCCCGCATTTTCTTTTCTATTGTCGGGAGGTCATCTTCGCTGATGGAAAGTTTGTCAAAATCATAATAAAAGCCGTTATCAATGGCCGGTCCAATAGTCGGCAAGGCGTCCGGGTGTAATTCCAAAACCGCCGCCGCGAGGAGGTGGGCGAGGGAGTGGCGTTTATGTTCCAAGCTACTTTCAATCATGCCGCTTATGATACCACCGCGGCCATTTTGAGCCAAACTCGACAAGAAAGTTATCCGTGTTGAAAAAAGACAGCTCGCGCTATAATATCGGGCATGGAATTCGCCGAAGTAGCCGGATATTATTTGCTCTGGCACTACACCAAAGCGCTTGCCGACCTCGCGCGGATCGTAAGCAACTATCTCTGGTTTATCGGAAACTATTTTTCCATCAATGTGCTTCTTCGCACTCTTTTTTCTCCGTGGCGGCGGCTTGCCGTGACGAGCGGCCGGGGAGGCGAGGAGAGTTTTCTTGGCGCCTTCATCATAAACACCATCATGCGTTTCGTCGGTTTTTTAGTGCGCGCGTTTACTATCCTTTTTGGCGCGCTAGCGCTGGCGGCGGTTGCGGTTTTGGGCATCGGCGCGTTCGCGGCGTGGCTTTTGCTTCCCGTAATAATATTTTTCCTGTTTTTTGCCGGATTGGGTTATGTCATAACAGCTATATAAAAAAATGAATCCGGATGAATTAAAAAGCGCCATAGCGGTATTTTATCCGGCCGTAGCTCTTGACCGCATTCTTCGTCCGGAGTTCCGAACCTCGGCCAGAAAGACGCTTGGAATTTTTGTGATACTGTTCGCGGTTATGGCCGCGGCCGCTCAGGCGGCCGCGGCCATCGGAACTTTCGCTAACGCCGGCCCCGTTGTTTCGCAGTTCCTTAATCTGATTGAATTTTACCGCGGCGTTTTTGTGGGCGGTCTTTTGATCGCGCTTTCGCTATGGCTGCTTATCCGGTCGTTGCAAGCTTTTTATGACTCTTATTATTATCTCGGCCATCACACCGTTTTGCCGGAATTCGGTCTTGCCAGCGCCAAACTCGCCGTCACTTTTGAAGCGGCGGAAGTCTTGAACGACACTTCACGCCGCGGCGACTTTACGGCCGCGTTGTTGCACTCGCGTCTTGGCCGCCGCGCCTGTTATCGTCTGGGTCTGTCGGGTGAATTGATTGAAGAATTTCTCGCTCACCGCTCTCACGTGCCTAATCAGGACGACCTAAAAATTTCAAAAGCTAATCCAGCCGAACCGTTTACTTTTCAGGATATTGCCGTTTCAGTTTTGAATTCCGACACGGAGCTTTTTAAGTTTTTGACCGCCGTCAATGTCAATGCCGCCGATTTTACCGGCGCGGCCGGTTGGGTGGAGAGGGTGGAACGTTATTTTCGCGGCCGCGCCCGTTTTTGGGGCAGAGACGAGTTGGGACGAATCCAGGGTATCGGCAAGGATTGGGCTTATGGCGGCGCCTACACTTTGGAGCGATTCGCGCACGATATTACGGACAGGGCCGTCTTATCGCTTGGTGAAGAAATTTCAGCCGAGCGAGTCAAAGAGCGCGATGAGTTGGAGGCTATTCTGGCGCGAAGCGGCGAAGCCAACGCTCTTTTGGTGGCCGACGAGGGTGCGGGCGCGATGGAGGTGGTCCAAGCTCTTTCCGAGCGCATTCGCGACGGCAGCGTTTTGCCACCCCTGGAGCACAAGCGCATTTTTCTTTTTGATGCCAACTCTTTTATCGCCTATGCCAAAGACAAAGCCAAATTTGAATCCGAATTGCTGCACATTTTGAAAGAGTCTGTTCATGCCGGCAATGTTATTCTAACCATGGCTGATTTGCCGTCATTCATCGCTAGCGCCAAGAGCATCGGTTCGGACGCGGTTTCGCTTATGGATCCTTTTCTGGCATCGCCTCATTTCCAAATGATTGCCATGGCCGCGCCGGGCGCGTTCCACGGCAGTCTAGAGGAGGACGGCAAAATTTTGCACCGTTTTGAAAAAATCACAGTCAAGGAACGAGATGAGAAAGCGATCCTGGAAGCGCTTGAAGATGACGCGTTGGTGGAAGAATCGCGCGGCGGGGTGTTTTTTACCTATCAGTCGATCGGCGCGCTGGCACGAAGCGTGCGTCGTTACTTTACCGAAGGGGTGGCGTCCGACAAAGCCGAGCATCTCATGGCTGAAGTGGTGCAGGCCGTGCTGGCAAAAAAGAAGCGAGTCATTGAACGATCCGACGTGCTCGCGCTCGTTGAAGCCAAAACCGGCATTGCCACCGGCGGCATGGGCGCAGCTGAGCGCGACAAGTTGCTCAATCTTGAAACTATTTTGCATGAACGCATTGTCGGGCAGGACGAGGCGGTTTCCGCGATCGCGGGCGCGCTTAGGCGCGCCCGCTCGGACATTGAAAATCCGGAACGGCCGATGGGGTCGTTTCTTTTCCTGGGACCGACCGGCGTTGGCAAAACAGAAACGACCAAAGCGCTGGCCCAAATTTTTTTCGGCAAGGAGGAATCAATTATCCGTTTGGATATGTCCGAGTATCACACCGAAGACGCGTTGAAACGGCTTATCGGTTCGTTTGAAGATGGCAAAGCCGGCGTGCTTTCTTCAAAATTGCGCGAAAGCCAATACGGCGTTCTTCTGCTGGACGAATTTGAGAAAACCGCCAAAGAAGTGCTTGATTTGTTTCTCCAGATTTTGGACGAAGGTTTTTTCTCCGACATGGCCGGCCGGCGGGTGAATTGCCGCAATCTCATTATTATCGCCACTTCGAACGCCGGCAGCGATTTAATCTGGAATTTGATGCGGGAAGGCAAGGATATTGCCGCGAGCAAAGACACAGTTATCAATGAAATCATCAACCGCGGCATTTTCAAGCCGGAACTTCTGAACCGCTTTGACGGCGTGATTTTGTTCCATCCGCTTTCAAACGAACAACTGCGCGTCATCGCCGGACTGATGCTCGGAAAACTTAAGAAACGTTTGGCGGAGAAGGGGATTGAGCTTGTCATAAACGACGCTTTGCTAAACGCCGTGGTGGCCGCCGGCACCGATCCGGAATTCGGCGCCCGCCCCATGAACCGCGCCATCCAGGAAAAAGTCGAGCAGGTGGTGGCCAAAAAAATAATAGAGGGTGCTCTGCCGTCCGGTTCGCGCCTGGAACTTTCCGCCGCGGAGCTGGCGTAATCCAAGCTCCCCATCACAGACGGAAGCTTTTCCGGACGCCTCTTTGCGGAGGTGTTTTTTTACGATAAAAGATACGACATTTTTCGGTTTTGGTTAACGAAGACCACGACTTGTGTTAAATTAGCCACGTGGAAAAGGGATTTTGGGGAAAATTAAAGAGGCCGATAACGGCACTCGCGCCGATGGCCGATGTTACGGACGCGGCGTCTCGTCGGATTATCGCCAAATACGGCAAACCCGATGTGATGTTTACGGAGTTTACTTCGGCGGACGGATTGTGTTCGGAGGAAGGCAGAAAGGCGCTTTTGGTAAATCTCAAATTTTCGGAAGAAGAACGGCCGATTGTCGCCCAGCTTTTTTCCAGCCGGCCGGAAAAAATGTTTGAGGCGGCGAAACTGGTGCGCAAGCTCGGTTTTGACGGCTTGGACATCAACATGGGCTGTCCCGACCGTTCCATTGAAAAGTCCGGCGCCGGCGCGGCGCTCATCAAAAATCCGAAACTGGCGAGAGAGTTGATTCGCGCGGCGAAAGAGGGAGTGTCGGCGGGCGGCGGCGCGGACGCCGCCGCCCGCCCCATTCCCGTTTCCGTAAAAACCCGTCTTGGTTACAATCGCAATGAACTGAAAACGTGGCTCCCGGAACTTTTGGCCGAAGAACCGGCAGCTGTCACTATTCACGCGCGTACCCGCAAGGAGATGTCGAAAGCGGCGGCGCATTGGGAGGAAATCCGCCGTGCCGTGGAAATACGCGACGCACTCAAATCCAAGACCTTAATTCTTGGCAACGGCGATGTGGCGGATTTAAAGGACGCGCGCGCCAAGGCGCGCGCGTCCGGCGCCGACGGCGTTATGCTCGGCCGCGCCATTTTCGGCAACCCGTTTTTGTTCAATCAGACCAAACAAATCGCAGACCTCTCCGTTGCCGAGCGGCTCAAGGTCATGCTCGAGCACGTAGAACTTTTCGAGCTACTTTTCGGAAAGCGCAAAAATTTCGCGATCATGAAAAAACATTTCAAGGCCTATGTTTCCGGCTGGGACGGCGCCAAAGATTTGCGCGCCAATCTAATGGAGAGTAAAGATGCCGCTGACGCCCGTTCAACTACCGTGCGGTATTTTGGCGGGTCATAAACCGAAGATCCGTTTGCACCGCGTATTGCATTAACTTATCAACATTTTTATTTGCCAGCCGTCCGTCTTCGGTGTTAGACTCGTTTTAGTATGAAATCTATCACTACCGATCTTTTACTGGGGAAGTTTTCACATCTGTCAGGCTCCATCGTGGAGTTCGAGAGGGTCTGTTTAACCACGATGGCGCTCCCACCCGAATCATACGATGTGCTTGCCGAACGCATGATCAACGACAGGGTGTTTGCCGCTGATTTTTTGGCGGATTTTATCTTGGCGGTGGATGAAGGTGAGAAAGCCGAGGTGAAGTTGATCAAGGATCGTCTCGAGCGATTAAGCCGAGTGTCGTTCGGTGCGCAAAATACCAGTATCTCTAAGTTTCTCGGGAAGTTGTCGGTGTTGATTGGGAGACGCGTCAGACGTTCCCCGCCGTGCTAGCGGAAAGCTTGCGCGGTTTTTTCTCCTCAATTTTGCTATACTATGGTCCATCATGCCTGAATCGCTTGCTTTGTACCGTAAATATCGGCCGGCTGATTTTAAGGAAGTCATAGGCCAGGAACATATCGTAAAAACTTTAGAAAATGCCATTAAGCTCGGCCATGTTTTCCATGCCTATCTTTTTGCCGGTTCGCGCGGCACGGGCAAGACCACGCTAGCGCGCATCGTGGCGCGGGAAATCGGCGCCAAACCCGAAGACATTTACGAAATTGACGCGGCGTCCAACAATAGCGTGGATGAAATGCGGGTGCTGAATGAAGCTGTTTCGA
>JAGWZX010000123.1 GCA_018968805.1 Patescibacteria group bacterium
TACCAAACCGCACCCATCCCCGAGAAATGTCGATCCGAACTGGACCAATCTCTTCACGCAGGGATCGTTGGAATTACCGCCCGCCTTACGAAGCGCGACCATTAAGTCCTTCTCGTACAGATCCAGGGCTTTTGACAATTTGTCACCGTCCGCGAATGCCCGCATGAGACGTTCTCTTTCTGTCAGCCGGCCGTGGCTAGAAAATATTTCAAGCTGTTGAGTGCTCATAGGTTCGTATCCTCTTATTTTCCTTTCAGCCTCCTTGGGGCGTGAACCAACTGCTACTATGGTATAAAATATATGAACAAAATGCAAAACACCAAATCTGTGGAGATACGGAAACTTTCCCCAAACAAGTTTCCGGAACGTCTTCGAGAAATTGCCGATCCGCCAAAACAGTTATACGTCCGCGGCGCTCTGCCGCCATCAGAATACAAATATCTGTGCGTAGTGGGCGCGAGGCGTTTTTCCGAATATGGCCGGGAAGCTGTTCAAAAATTGCTGGCAGGCTTGCGCGGCTATCCCGTCGTCATCGTTTCAGGCCTCGCGCTCGGCATTGACTCCATCGCGCACCGCGCCGCGCTTGATAACGGCCTTACCACTATTGCCGTGCCGGGTTCCGGCCTTTCGCCGAATGTTTTATACCCTGGGAGCCATGCCGCCCTGGCGGAAAAAATTATCGCTTCCGGCGGCGCGCTGGTCTCCGAATTTGAACCTGATTTTCGCGCCACCAGCTGGAGTTTCCCCCAGCGCAACCGCATTATGGCGGGGTTGTCGGACGCGGTGTTGGTCGTTGAATCGGAAATAAAGTCCGGCACGCTTATTACGGCGCGCCTGGCGGGAGAATATAATCGCGATGTCCTGACCGTTCCCGGTTCAATCTTTGCCAAAAATTCAACCGGCCCGCATATGTTGCTTCGCCTCGGAGCGACACCCGTTACAAATAACACGGAACTTCTTGACGCCCTTGGGTTTAAAGAAGCCGAACAGAAAAAAACAGCGTTGCCCGATTACAGTGATTGCTCGCCGGAAGAAAAACGGGTTCTTAACCTCCTTACCGAAGCCGTATCGCGCGACGAACTGATACGTTCCTTAAAACTGCCCGTCAATGAGGCCAACGTCATCCTGGGAGCGATGGAACTTAAGGGCTTAATCAAAGAAACGCTTGGCGAAATCCATGTGGCGTAACCCGATTAAGTCCGCGGCCAATGCCAGTCCAAAAACAAACTCCTCCCCATGGTCCGCTGCGGCCGGA
>JAGWZX010000124.1 GCA_018968805.1 Patescibacteria group bacterium
TGAAGCGCGGTTGGATTTCATGATTAATGTCGGCATTGAATACCTGACCCTGAACCGGCGCGCCCACACGCTTTCCGGAGGCGAAGCCCAGCGCATCCGGCTGGCTTCACAGCTTGGCAGTGGTTTGGTCGGCGCGCTTTATGTTTTGGACGAGCCGACTATCGGTTTGCATCCGAAAGACAACGACCGGTTGATAAAAACCCTGCTTCATCTTCGCGATATAGGAAACACCATCATCGTGGTGGAGCATGACGAGGATACCATTTATTCCGCCGATTATATTGTTGACATCGGACCCGGAGCGGGGGTGCACGGCGGCAAAATTGTCGTTTCCGGTTATTTGGAAGAACTTTTGACCGCCAAGAAAAACGACTCAAAATCAGTCACTCTGGATTACCTGCGGGGAGACAAAAAAGTTGAAACGCCCGAAAAACGCCGGGCGGCTGACAAAGGCGCGCTCAAAATCCGAGGCGGCAATGTTTTCAATATTAAAAACATGAACGCCGACATTCCGCTCGGACGGCTTACGGTAATATCCGGCGTGTCCGGTTCCGGCAAATCATCTTTGCTTTACGAAATCATTCACAAAAACCTTCAGGCGCGGCTGGAGCGTTATTACCGCTCGCCGGAAACTTTTAATTGCGCCAGTTTTACCGGCACGGAGTACTTGTCGCGCGTCATCATGATCGATCAAGGTTCGATCGGCCGGACGCCCCGCTCCAATCCGGTTACTTACACCGGCGCGTTCACCGGTATTCGGGAACTGTTCGCGGAAACAGCCGAAGCTCGGGTGCGCGGCTGGAAAGCCAACCGCTTTTCTTTCAACGTCAAAGGTGGCCGATGCGAAGCCTGCCAGGGCAACGGCGAAATCGCCGTGGAAATGAGTTTTCTGCCGACTGTTTACGTGCCATGCGACGTTTGCGGCGGTAAGCGCTTCATGAAAGAAACTTTGGAAGTAACTTACAAAAAGAAAAATATTTACCAGGTTTTAAGGATGACGGTTGAAGAGGCCTTGAAATTTTTTGCCGATATTCCCGGCGTGTATGATCGCCTGAAGTCTTTAAATGACGTCGGCCTGGGCTATTTGGAACTCGGCCAATCGGCCACCACTCTTTCCGGCGGCGAAGCCCAGCGTATAAAAATTTCTTCGGAATTGTACCGGCCGCATCTCCAAAAAACCATTTATCTTTTGGATGAGCCGACAATCGGCTTGCACTACGAGGATGTGAAAAAACTTATTGAGATTCTCCAGAA
>JAGWZX010000125.1 GCA_018968805.1 Patescibacteria group bacterium
TTATCCGATTACCGGCAACGATGCTTCCATCGCGAGTATAAAATTCTTCGTCGATCGGGTGACATGGGCATATCAGGAGGGACGGAACGAGAGACTTAAGGCAAAGGCCTGATTTTCAAGATCCGGTTTTTGACGAAGAAAGCCGATGTTTTAGACCGGAGTTGGAGATTTCGTCGGGCATTGGATATTTTTACATATGATTACCACTGAACAAATCAAGGAATTGCGCGATGCCACCGGAGTCTCGGTGATGCAGTGCAAGAAAGCGCTTGAAGAAGCGGGCGGCGATAAAGAGAAGGCCTTGATTATTCTCCGGAAAAAAGGCGGCGATATTGCCGCCAAGAAGGCCGATCGCGCTCTCGGTAGCGGCGCAGTGGCGGCTTACATACACGGAAACGGGCTGGTCGGGGCCATGGTGGAACTTTCCTCGGAAACCGATTTTGTTTCTAAGAATGAAGAGTTCAGGAAATTGGCCTACGATATCGCGATGCATGTGGCCGCGTCCAATCCTATCTATCGCGCCATAAGCGACGTGCCGGCCGACGCGACCGCTCGCGCCAAGGAAGTTTTTGTCAAAGAAACCGCCGGTAAGAACGCCGCTATTGCCGAGAAAATCATTGAAGGGAAACTCGCGTCATATTTTGGCGAAAAGACGCTTCTTGAACAGCCGTTCATCAAAAATCCCGACCTCACCGTCCGCCAGCTCATAGAATCGGCCATCCAAAAATTCGGCGAAAAAATCGAAGTGGCGCGTTTCGCGCGTTTTGGCGCCGATGAACGTTGACGCTGGTTTATATGTACTTACTTTATATCTCCATCATCGTTTTCTCTCTTGCCGGCATGGCGCTTGTGCTCTTTCTAAAGATGCGTGAGATTGAAACGGGCCAGTCAGGCTTTCTTGGAAGATTAAGCGTGGCCGGCGATGAAAAAATCAAAAACACGCTCTTGCGATTCGATTCGTTTGTCGGGCGAATTAACCTGGAAAATATTCGCGCGGCGGCCAAGGTGGCCGCGGTAATTTTTTCTCACGCGCTTGATGCCGTAATTGTCCTTGTGCGAGAGCTGTATGAGCGGATTTCTCACAAGCTTGCAACAAAACTTCGGGAACGGCCGGTAGGCAAAAATGGCAAAAACGGCGTGGTTTCCTTTTTCCTCAAAAATGTGTCAGAATCTTCCAAAGAAAGGGAAGGCAAAAAACACAAAAACTAATAACTGCCACCTTAGCTCAGTTGGTAGAGCACCGCTT
>JAGWZX010000126.1 GCA_018968805.1 Patescibacteria group bacterium
CAGTCGCCACTCTTCCCGAAGTTCCTTCTGGCGTTTGGTAATTGCCTGCATAAGCGGAATCATGAGGGGCGAGACGTTAAGTTCGTCATCGTAAAACATGAAGCCTTTATAGCCGTAGACTTCGCGGATATGATTTATCTCCGCCATATTCTTTTCGATGCTTCGGTTTCTGATTCGCCTAAAAGCGGCGGAGAAACGTCCTCCGCAAAACGCGCAGACGAACGGGCAACCAAGCTGGCTGATGATAGACGTCGATCTTTCGCCGTCAATGTAATAATGATAGCTGTCTAGATCAACCAAATCCCTGGCTGGCAGTGGCAGGTTATCCAGATCGTTGTCGGTTAAGAAAAACGGCGATTTCGGATCGTCGCTGTCGATAAGTCCCTTTGGTGAGTTTGGGTCAATGGCACTAAAGATGGTTTTTTCGCCGTCTCCGGCAATGACCACGTCGGCTATTTTAAGGAGCCGATTTAACGCCTCCGCGCCTCTCGGAACTTTGCCATCTTTTACGGATTTTTTTACTCCGGCATTTGTCAGTGTGGCATGCGGCCCGCCCAATATTATTCGAGCATCTGGGCAGACTTCTCGTATCGAATTCACGATTGAAACGGCATCCGGCATTTGAGGCGTGGTTGCGGTAATGCCGAATATTTTTGTGCCGTGCTCCAAGGCGTAAATGCTGGCAATTTTTCCAGCTTTCTCTAGTTTGGACAAATCCAAGACGTGAACGTGGACACCTTTTTGGCGGAGAACCGCCGCGATTAAGAGTATTCCAAGCGAAGTAAAAACTCTTTGGTCCGCCAGAAATTCTGACGGCGGCAGGATGAGACAGACAGTTTGGTCTTTCATAAGTTTTTTCAGTTTTGTAGGTTCTTTTCTGTTGGAAAATCTAACATAAACTTGGAAAAAGTTCCACAAAAGTTGCAAAAACCGCCCCGATGCCGCCAAAGGCGGCATCGGGGCGGTTTTTTGTCCCATTTCATTTCGTTTTATTAGCGACGTAGAGCGAGCGAAATGAAAAATTCCGATTTTTCATTTCCGAGCCGAGGAGCTAATATAGTCCAATACTCCGCGGCTTTGCCGCGGAATTAGGGCGAGGCTTTGCGAGCGCCGATATTACCTCGGGGCTCGCCCCGACACCAATTTCACCGAGAAAACTTTGGTAAGGTCGAAAAACTTTATGTTTCAATTCCCGCCAGTTAGAAACATAATCACCCTCTGTAAAATTGGTAT
>JAGWZX010000127.1 GCA_018968805.1 Patescibacteria group bacterium
GTTCGGCAAAAATTTCACGAATGTGTTCCGCGGCCGCAACGTGCTTTGGCACGTTGCGGCCGCCGTGCTTACTTTTCTTTTAGCAATGAGCGGCTTTGACTGGTTTTACTTCGAACACACGCGTAACGCCATCATTTGGTCGCTCGCCATTCCCGCGACAGCGCTCGGCGGCGTCTTTCCCGTCCTCATTCCGCTGATTCTTCTCATCGCGGGTTCCATCCGTCAATGCGCGCGCACGCTCAATTGGAGCTACGCCCTCGCCCAATCGGCCGGCATCGCCGCCATAATTGCTTCAATTTACAAAGGTATTACAGGCAGAATCCATCCTGTTTTGTCTACCGATCCGCTCACCGCCCTTTTGGGAGACACCAGCCGCGTTTTCCATTTCGGCTTTCTCAAGGGCGGTATTTTCTGGGGCTGGCCGTCGTCGCACACCACGGTGGCTTTTGCCATGGCATTCACGGCCATTTCGCTTCTTCCCGCTCGAGCCGTGAAAATCATGGCGCTCATTTACGCCTTATACATCGGTCTCGGGGTTTCAATCACCGTCCACTGGTTTTCCGATTTCGCCGCCGGAGCAATCCTCGGCACGCTAGTCGGAGTGGTAGTAGGAAAATCTTTTAAAGGAAGACTTGGAAAGTTACACGCCATAGATTGATTGCCGAAAAATCAAATCCGCTACAAATCTACTGACGGACGGACGCGGAAAGAAATTAAGCCACGGTTTTTTACTCGACCATCGTCTCGAAAAAGCCGCCACGCGGCCGCGCGGAGCAATCCTTTCAAATCGCGAAGTTTCTATTGGCGGTGTATTCTTAAAATAGCTCGAATGGATTTTGCTCGCCGCGCAAGGCGCGGCTCGCATGGCGGGGGTGAATAAATTCGGAGCGGTTCCGCCGCGAAAATTAACAATTTCAAGTTTTTCTTTGGCGGCAAATTCTTATAGGATAATAAAATTCAATAATTGCAAAAAACTGCTGACTAAAACTACACGATAAAAAACTAATTTTAATTAAAATTAGTTATATCTACGATGTGAGATAGTAAAAATAAAGTTTGCCGCCCGTCCCATTCCCGCGGCAAGCCGTTCCCTCGGGAGCGCCCTCGGCGGGGTTATTCCGCGGGCGGCATCGGGGAAACTTTGTCGGACAGGAGCGAGCTCCGCTCGCTCCTGTCCATTAGGCGGCCATTCATCCCCGCCCGCCAAGCGGGCGGGGATGAATGGCCGCT
>JAGWZX010000041.1 GCA_018968805.1 Patescibacteria group bacterium
GCGGCGCCGCACCGGCTTCTCTCGCTTGGCCGCATCGCCCCGATCAAAGATCTCGATGTCATGATCGACGCCGTCAGCCGTCTTTTGGGCGAAGGAGAAGATATTGAATTTTCCGTAGTAGGCGACGCTTTGCCGCGCGACGCGGATTATTTAAGCAGACTTAAAGAGCGCGCGGCAAAGCCGGTTTATGCCGGCAGAATTATTTTTAGGGAAGGGGAAGGCGATCGGAAAAATGTGGCGGAATTTTTCAGGCAAAACGAGTTTTTCCTTAATGCCAGTCCGGCCGGACTTTTTGACAAAACGGTTTTTGAAGCGATGGCTTGCGGTTGCGTTCCTTTAGTGTCAAGCAAGGCTTTTGCCGGGATTCTCCCTCCCGAATGCCTTTTTAACGAGGGAAATAGCCAAAATCTGGCTTATCACCTGGTTGCTTTTTTCCACCGCTCTAGCGAGGAATTAGAGCGTTTAGGAGGGGTTTTGCGTAATCAGGCGGTGGCGGAGCACAGTCTGGAGTCGCTAGCAAGCCATCTTAAAAGTCTTTTCGGAACAGAAACATTATGACGACGGGAAACGCCAAAATTCCAGTTACAGTCGCTGTGCTGACGTTTAATTCAGGCGAAACCTTGGCGCGGGCGCTTGAGTCGGTCAAGGATTTCGCCGAAATCATCGTTTGCGACGGCGGGTCAAATGATGAGACTTTGAACATTGCCCGTACCTACGGAGCGCGCATAATTTCCCAGGATCCGGGTTTTAAAAACGGAGAAAAGAAGATTATTGATTTTGCCGGCGTGCGCAACCAAACCCTCGCCGCCGCTTCCCACGGTTGGTTTTTATACATTGATTCGGACGAGTATATCGGAAAAGAGGTGGCAGAGGAGATTGGGGAGATTGCGGCGGCCGGCGCTGCTCCGGCCGCCTATTGGGTGCCGCGCCGTTATGTTTTGAACGGCCAGACGATTGACTGTGCCGCCACTTACCCGGGGAACAAGCAAATCCGGTTTTTTCATAGGGACGCGGTCAACAAGTTCGTCAAAACTATTCACGAAAAAATCGAGCTAAAACAGAACGCGCCTGTCAAAGTTTTTGCCGGCCCAATGTTCGTGCCGCTATCTCCGGACCCCATGGAAATGCGCCGCAAGTGGGAGCATTACATCACTTTGGAATGCGCGCGCCGCGGCCGAATCACTTTTTGGCAGTGGCTTCTCGTATGTACGGAGAACGCCAAGATTTCCGCTCTTTATCTTTTCCGCTTTTTGCGCAATTTGATGTTTTGCCGCGGCGCGCGCCTGCCGTGGCGGTTGGAGCGGGAGCGGCATATTTATCATGTGAACATTTGCCGGCGTTTTTGGCACTTAATCGGCGCGCGCCGCGGCCGATCCGAAAAATCTTCATGAGAGAAAAACATCAAAAAGTCATAGTGGTATTGCCGGCTTACAATGCCGAGGCGACATTGGCGCGCACCATCGCCGAAATTCCCCTGGATTTCGTGGACGAACTTGTTCTTGTCGATGACAAAAGCCGCGACGGCACTATTTCCGCCGCCGCCGCTTTATCAAAAAATATTTCCAAACCTTTGACCATACATCCCCACGCGGAAAATCGCGGTTACGGCGGGAACCAAAAAACCTGCTACCGACTGGCACTGGAGCACGGCGCGGATATCGTGGTAATGCTCCATCCCGACTATCAGTATGATCCGAGGCTGATCAAGTATTTCGTGGAGTTCATCCGCGACGGTTATTTTGACGTAATGCTCGGCTCGCGCGTGCGGAGCCGAGCGGAAACGCTAGCCGGCGGCATGCCATTTTATAAATACCTGGCCAACCGATTTTTGACACTTTGGTACAACTTTGTCACCGGCTACAATCTTTCCGAGTGGCACACCGGCTTGCGCGCTTATCGGCGCGGCGTTTTGGAGGCGATTCCCTATGAAAAATTCTCCAACGATTTCGTGTTTGACACGGAAATGCTTTTCGCCATTGCCGGGCATGCCTTTAGAATCGGCGACATTCCCGTACCCTGCCGCTATTTCAAGGAAGCATCATCGATCAACATTGGTCGCAGTATCTGCTACGGCCTCGCCGGAATGTGGCAATCATTCAAATACCTCGGCGGAAGGGTTACCGGCGGTTTTAGAAAATGAATTAAGCCGTCGACGCGGTTACCGTGCCACCGGCTTCCATTCCGCCTCCAGATATTCCCGAAGAGCTTTGCGCCAGGACCGCATCAATCCGGGCCGGGAGGCCAGAGCTTCGTTAGGCACGCGGCGAGCTTTGAGTTTGAAGGTTTTTTCGGAGACCGGTTTGACCGGCAGTCCCGGTTTGAGGACGCTCACGATTTCTTCGGCCACATCAAATCGGCTGGCCCGGCCGGCGCCGGCGCAATGGATGATGCCGCGCTTTCCGGCCGCAATCAATTTTTTCAAAGCGCCGGCCAAATCCTTGCCGAAAGTAGGCGAGCCAAACGAATTATTGACCGCGCTGATTTCCGGCTTGTCCAGTTGGGCGATTATTTTAGCTACGAATTTTTTGTCGCGCTTGGGGCCGCCGCCGAACATCCAGCAGGTGCGGACGATGAGATAATTTTTTAGCATGCTTTGAATGATGAGTTCGGCGGCGTATTTGCTGTGGCCGTAAACATTTTGGGGATTGGGCAAGTCCCGCTCGTTGTACGATGATTTTTTCATGCCGTCAAAAACACCGGCAGTGGAAACAAAGACGAGCCGCGCGCCGATTTCTTTGGCGGAGAGCGCGATGTTGTAAGCACCGACAGTGTTTACCTGGTAAGCGGTTTCCGGGTGTCCCTCCATGAATTCCAAGTCGGTCAAGGCGGCCAAATGCAAAATGACTTCCGGCTTTTCGCGGGCGACGAAAGCCCGCACCGCGGCCAAATCGGTCACGTCCAAATCTTTTCGGTCGGTTTTCAGGCCGAAATCCAAATAAGAGCCGACCATACCGTCCGCTCCCGTCACTAATGTTTTCGGAAATTTACTTTTTGCCATGCGCCTCTTTTATGACCGCGGCGGCTTTTAAGAGGGAATCAAAAGTTCCGGCGTCAAGCCACCAGCCTTTGATGAACGCGAAAGCGAGCAGGCTTTTTTTTAGATACCGATTGACGGTGTCGGTGATTTCGATCTCTCCGCGCTTGGAAGGTTTCTGTTTTTTGATGATTTCAAACACGTTTCCGTCGAAAAGATAAAATCCGGTTTGGGCGAAATTAGAGCGCGGCGTCTCCGGCTTCTCTTCAACGGAAAGAATTATCTTGCCGCTTTTGTCAAAAACCGGCACGCCGAACCGCTCCGGGTCGGGCACTTCTTTGAGAAAGATCATCGCCCCCTGTTTAAATTTTTTGACAGCGGCGGCGAAGTCATTTTCAAAAATGTTATCACCCAGGATGACTGCCACGCCTCCGCCTTCGGCGAAATCCTCAGCGGCCAGAAGGGCGTCCGAGATGCCCGCGTTGTTTTTGTCCTGAATGGCGAAAGCGAGCTTTACGCCGTACTCTTTGCCGCTTCCCAGGAAATTCATGAAGTGCCCCGCGTGTTCGCGGCCGCAGACAATCATGATGTCGCAGATACCGGAGCGCCGGAGTGTTTCAATGCCGTAGAGAATCATCGGTTTGTCATAGACCGGCAGGAGGTGCTTGTTGGTGATTTTAGTCAGGGGATAAAGCCTCGTGCCGAGGCCGCCCGCGAGAATGACTCCTTTGATATTTGTTTTTTTTGTCATGTGGCGATTTCTCCAAAGTTCGACCTTGAATCGTGAGAAAGGTCGAACCTGGCTGTTTATAATTTGTTTTTAATTCGGTGCGCTTCCCAAAGGTCAATATGAGGATTAAAAACCCCGGTCTTTTTCTGAACCCGTTTTATCCAGTCCGGATTTTCTTTGTACCATTTGATAGTGCCGCGGAAAGCCTGTTTAAATTCCCGTTTCGGTCGCCAGCCGAGTTCGCGGCGGATTTTACCGAAGTCAATGGCATAACGCCGGTCGTGGCCGGGGCGGTCCGGAACATACGTGAGCCAAGACTGGTCGCGTCCGAATTCTTTCAGCACGAGCAGGGCGATTTCCTTGTTCGATAACTCATTGTCGGCGCCGATGTTATAAACTTCGCCAGGTCCGCCTTTTGTCAGACAAAGCTCAAGAGCGGCGCAGTGGTCAAGAACATGAATCCAGTCGCGCACGTTCCGGCCATCGCCGTAAAGCGGCAGCTTCTTTCCTTCAAGCATTCGGACGGTGAAAAAAGGAATCAGTTTTTCCGGATATTGGTATGGTCCATAATTGTTTGAACAGTGGGTGACAACAACCGGCACTTTCCAGGTCGTGTGATAAGCGCGGCAAAGAAGGTCGCCTCCGGCTTTGGTTGCCGAGTAGGGGACGTTGGCGGCAAAGGCCGTGTCCTCGCGGAATTTATTTTTAGAATTCAAGGGCAAACTGCCGAACACTTCATCGGTGGAAACCTGGACGTATTTTTTTATCCGGCCGCTGTTTTTAACAGCTTCAAGGATATTGAACACGCCCTGGACATTGGTACGGATGAACTCCAGGGAGCCCACATGGATGCTCCGGTCGACATGCGTCTCGGCGGCGAAGTTGATGACATGGCTCGGCTTGTATCTGGCGAACACTCTGGCGACATCGCCGGCCTCGGCGATGTCGCCTTTGACGAATTTATAACGGCGGTCGCGGGCGATGTCTCGGAGATTGTCCAAGTTGCCGGAATAGGTCAGCTTGTCCAAGTTGACTATGCGCGCGCGGGGATACTTTTCCAAAATGTAATGGATAAAGTTTGAGCCGATGAATCCGGCTCCGCCGCAGACTAGGATAGTAGTGTCGTTCAATGTTTCCGATGCTTTTTGTGCCATACAAACGTTTTTTACAAGACTTTATATTCTCACCGGAATGTCCAAAAATCAAGTAAGGCTTTGGGCGAACTTTCTTTTTGATTGTTGTGTTACCATATAAGGCGTTTCTAATGCGCGATATGCCCGCCGATAAAGATTTTTTGGACCGCTTTTCTGTGCCGTTCTTTATTGCGGCGTTGTTGTTCGTGGTCGTTTTTTCCGTGCCGACTTTGACTACCAAGCCCAAGCTCTGGATGGATGAAGCCAAATCCATGGAATTGGCGCGTAATTTTCTGCATCATGGCAAATTGGACATTGCTACGGCACCGGGACAATTCACCGGTTTTCCCAGCCTGCTTCAATCCACAGGCTATCCGGTGACGGTGCCGCTCGCTCTTGTCTTTAAGATTTTCGGATACGGTATCGTATCAGCGCGGATTTTCATGCTTGCGTGGATGCTCGCCGCTCTCGGTCTGGTGTTTTGGCTTGGCAAAAAAATATTTACGCCGTGGCAAGCCGGTGCGGCTGTGCTTTTGATTGCCACCTTTTCTTCATTTCACGACAGCGGCCGGACGGTGGTGGGGGAAGTTCCGGGTTTTCTGTTTCTTCTTTTGGCGCTCCGGTTTTTTCTGAAAGACGGGGAGGCGGGCGAAGCCCGCCCCGCCCGATTTCTCAAAAATTATTTCCTCGCGGGTATATTTCTGGGTTTTGCGGTGGTGACCAAACCCTCGGTCTTCGCCACTGCCATTCCGGCGGTTTTTATCACGTTTGCTTTTGAAAAACCCGGTTGGAGAATATTTTTGGAGCGGTGTTTTACCGTGTGTCTCGGCATGGTGCCGGCCGCTTTGCTTTGGTTTATGTTTGTCGTAGGCAGCCCATTCACGCCGTCTGTCTGGCAGAGTATTTTTGTCTTTTACAAAAATCCCTATGGTTCTTCTATCGCACAAAACGTTATATCTAATCTGAAATTACTGCCTCGCACCGCCACCCTTGTTTATTTCGTGTTGTTGCTTATACCCGTGACGGCCGCCGCTTTCTGGGAAAAATCAGGACTGCGGCGGATGGCGGCCCGTTTTACGGTCATTTACGCTATTCTGGCTTTTATATATTATCTGCGCAGCCCGGGCTGGATCCGTTACATGGTCATTGCCGATTTTCTCATCCTTTTTGTATTGCCGGCCGCGCTCGCTTTTTTTCTGCCTTGGCTTTTCAGAAAATTTTCAGCGTTTCGTCCGGGAGCATCCGTTACGGGCGCCGTTTTGGTTATTTTGGTCGCGATTCAG
>JAGWZX010000128.1 GCA_018968805.1 Patescibacteria group bacterium
GCCGAATTCGACATTATGTACGGCGAGGGCATCTCTTATGAAAGCGATGTTTTGAATACCGCCCTCAAAGTGGGAGCGGTTTCCAAGTCCGGCGCCAGTTATTCTTTCGGCGGCGAGAAATTGGCCGTCGGTTTCGACGCCTCGCGGGAGAAGCTCAAATCAGACAAGAAATTGCTTGAAGAAATAAAAAAGAAGACGCTCGCCCTCTTCGCCGAAAGACCGACCGCTCCTCAAGCGGAAGAGTCTTAAAAAAGAAGCGGCCCCGCGCTAAGCGAGGCCTTAATATAATCTTAGTAAACTTAACGGCTTAGCCATTTGGCCGTTAAATCCACCATGGTCGGCACATGTTTAACGGTCTGCGCGATAGAACCATAGACCGACACCGGCCACTCTCGAGCGACCTTGTGATCTTCTTGTCGCCACTCAATCCTCACGAGAGACAAGCTCTGATGAACGTCTATCGGCAAATTCCTCCAAATGACCGCGAAGTCGCTTTCCCGATACGGATCATCGGGCGACGGATGATGGAGCCTCGGGAAAAACAGTTTTAGCATTTCCTCCACAAACCGAACGTCAAGGCCGCCTGGATTTGAAACCTGGGCCCGCCGAATCTGGTTGAAAACCGGTACGGCGAGATCCAAAACGTACGCCTTGGGGATGTAATAGACCCTTCCAGCCAAGCCTTTCTTTTCCGCTTTTCTTAAGGCAAGGCATTCCCCGGTCAAAGCAGCCGCCACGCTCCCGCCGAAAATGAGCGTCGCCAGGTCTGAGTCAACCGGACAGTTTTTTGAACCCAAGCCCCGCTGGATGATTTTCTTAATTAAGACCCAGCCAGCAGACAGGCCGCCGAGCCCCGGAAGCCGATTAACTTCTTCTGCGTTCATCATCAACGACTCGCCGGAGATAGGATCAATTTCTCGCAGAGAGAAACGTCCAACCATCATTTCCACCTCCAAAGATCAGAATCGCTGGGAGTATACCACACCTCGGAAACAACTTGAAAAAACACACCAATTTTTCTCTTTATTTTATCCCCAGGATGGATAAATCGTGGTTCCGTTTATCCTCCAACTTTTCCAAACCTGGATCATTGTCGATTATTTTGGCGATTTCGTCCCCGCCAACGAAATGGGGCAAAAGAACGTAATCGGCGCCCAGGAGATAAAGCCGCCGCGCGTCCCGCTCGTTCTGAGCCGTCAAAATCGTCCGGGCG
>JAGWZX010000042.1 GCA_018968805.1 Patescibacteria group bacterium
CGCCAAACTGCGAGCAAGAATGCACGCTCCACTTGCCCGACCAGACTTTCACCCAATCGGAATTTTCTTTGAAATTATCCAGGTTAACCGATGTCATTTCTTTTTGAAATCATGCCCGCCGAATTGGTGGCGGAGGATGGAAAGAATTTTGCCGGTGTAAGAGGGCTTCTTGGCCGAAGCGACGCGGAATTTGAAGGCTTCCAGAATCACCGGCACCGCAACGCCGAGATCTTTGGCCGCGTTAATAGTCCACTCGCCTTCGCCGGTGTGAGCTACCGTTGCCGAAGCGTCATCCAACTCGGCGCCGTACTTTTCGTAAGCACCCTGAAGCCAGCCTGTCAGGCGCGACCCAATGACACTTTGATGGTTGTATAGGTTGGCCGCTTTTTCCAAATCAATTTTGAATTCGGAAGCGCGTAGCACCGAGAAACCTTCGGCTAAGGCTTGCATCATACCGTATTCAATGCCGTTGTGAACCATTTTGACGAAATGTCCCGCACCAGCTTTGCCCATGTAAGCGTAAGCGCCTTCGGCCGCCAAATCTTCAAACAAACTTTTGTACTTTTCGTAAAGGGCTTTTGGGCCGCCGACCATGACGCAGGCGCCGTAGCGCGCCCCTTTGGGCCCGCCCGAAATACCGGCGTCTAGAAATCCGATTCCCTTTTTGGTTAGGTCGGCGGCCCGCCGCACCGAATCTTTGTAAAAAGAATTGCCGCCGTCAATCACCGTATCGCCCCGTTCCAAATGCTTCACCAATTCACGTAGGACTTCATCCACGCCGTTATTGGACACCATGAGCCAAACTGTTCTCGGCTTTGGCAAATCGTTAATCAATTCCTCAACCGAATCCGCCACCGGTACGCCGACCTTGGCCGCCTTTTCGCGCGATTCGCGCGAGCGATTGTAGGCCAAAACATCATAGCCCTTCTCGCGCATCCGGAGCGCCATGTTTAAGCCCATCTTGCCGAGGCCGATGTAGCCGATTTTGAGTTTATTCATGTGTCTCATTATGGCTCAATAGAAACAGTTCCACAAGCTTGCCGAGATCAGAATGGTGATTTTGGCATTGTGTTGCAACAGTATTGGGTAAGCGGCAAATTTCGCCAGGAATCAAGAATGGGTGTAATTATGCGCCATTCGGCTTGCACTTCTTCCGTTGAAGTAAAACGAGTTTGGTCACCGAGGACAGCATCGAGCAAAACCTGTTCGTAGGCGTCCGTTTTCTTTTTGCCGGATTTTGCGGAGACAAAAGGAATACGCTTGCCTTCTTTTGTGAGTATCGTTATTTCTTCCTCGGGCTGAATTTTGAAATGGATTGACTGCGCCGCGTTTATGACGCCATTCATCGCAAACTTCTCCGGTTTTTTGAAAGTAACCGTGATTTCCGCCCGCGATTCCGGCAAACATTTGCCGCTCTCTAAAATGAACGGCACGCCCTGCCAGCGCGGAGAGCCGAGCGCCAGTTCCAATTTGAAATAGGTATCGGTTGTGGAACCTGGAGCCACGCCTTTTTCTTTCTTATAGCCCTCGTACTGAGCACGGAAAGATTTTGTGCAAACGAAAGACTGGAGCGGTGAGGCGCGGGAGCGCCGCACCGCTTCCCCCGCGATACTTTCCGGTTTTTCCATGGCTACGAGCGCCGCCATCTGCAAGGCGTGATTCTGACCGACATCGCGCAAAGCCCCGAGCGCGTCGTAGAACGCGCCTCGGCCGGAAGCGTCGCCTTTCTCTAGGAGTTGAACTGATACCTCCCTAATATGTTTTCCATTCCAAACTTGTTCAAAAATGCCATCTGCAAATCGGAAAGTAATAATATCGCGCAAAACCTCTTTGGTAAGATAGTGGTCAATGCGAAAAATTTGATTTTCAGAAAACAGCTCGGCGAGCAAGCGGTCGATACTGTCCGCCTCATTGGCGTTACTGCCGAACGGCTTTTCCACGAGAATGCGGGTCCACCCGGGTTCACCGCCGTCCTTCGTCGGATCGCAGGGAATGGCCAGACCGGACAAAGAAATGTGGCGCAAAATCGTTTCGTATGAAGAGGGAGGCGTGGCCAAATAAAAAAGCTTGTTCATGCACACGCCTACTTCCGTATCAAACTCTCCCAGACGCTCCGCCATCTTCTCATAGCCGGCAGAAGTGTTCAAATCGCCCTCAACATAAAAAACCCGGGAAAGAAAATCGGAAAGATGTTTTGGCGGGGCCGCTCCCGCGGCCGCGCCAAACACCTCCTTAAAAAAATCCCGAAATTCAGCATCATCCCAAGGTCGGCGCGAGAAAGCCACAACCCGAAAGACTTGCGGCAACAAACCTCCTTGAAAAAGCCGCCATGATGCCGGCGCCAGTTTCTTGCGGAACAAATCTCCGGTCGCGCCGAAAATGACAAACGTGGTGGGATTGATCTTCATCTTGCCATTGTATCAGAATCAGTCGCGGCTTTGAACTGTCTCGCTGGCGACATCGCGCCGGTTAAAAAACAAACTATCGAGCGAAAACGCCTCGGGTTTAACAAGCAGAGAAAGCGAGATGCCGTAAAGCATCAGATGCGGCCAGACCAGTTCGCGGAAATAAAGGAGCGACAAGGTAATGTAGAACAAGCTGATTAAAACCGTCAAGCGCACTTCAAAACCGAAAATCAGGAATAATCCGATAGCCAGTTCGGCCAAGCCGCCGCCAAGCGCGACCAAAAGCGGGTCGCTCGGGAAAAGCCAGTGGAATTGCGTAAGATGCCAGTCGTTGATTACCCGAAGCGTCAATTCCGGATGAAGGAATTTTACCGTCACGGCGGCGTAAGAAAGAGCCAAACCGTAAAAAATCCGAACGATAGCAGTCTCATATTTCCGAAATTCGGGGAAACGTTTGAGCGGCCCGAAAATAAGCCGGTCAAAAGACAAAAAACGCGTGCCGAAAAGAATTAACACGATAATTTCACCGAGGTAATTTAAGTATGTGGCAAGGTAAAGACCAAAAACGGCAAAACCCAGCGAAAAAAGCAGCAAAGAAATCAAACCGGCGACTTCGGTCAGAATCCCGAATAAAATCATGAAGCTTACCGCGAACAAAAGCGCCCGAACCGTCCAAGCGAACGGCATACTGCCGATCGGCAACTCCGGACCGAGAAAACTCCAAGAATACGCGGAAAAGAAAAATGAAGCGGCAATGGACAAACGGACAATCAATGGGCCGAAATGATCCAGCTTTTCCAAATTGTTATGGAAAGACCCGCCTAAACGGCTCCGCCGAAACCAGAAATTCAGGGCGTAAACCGCCAAGACAGCCAGAGTAATTTCCAAAGTGAGCTTTAAATCGTCAGGATTTTTCAGAGCATGGAGAGAATAAAAACTGATGCTTCCCCGCATATTCTGCCAAAAAAAATCCGAGGGCAAAACGTAGGCCTCATGAGCAAACGCCAACCCTGGCAAGAAAATCGCCGCGAGACCGGCAAAAACGCGCAATAGTTTTTTCATAGAAACTATTGTATCTCTTCCCTGCTGAGTTTGTAAGTCTGGCCGCCCGCCGTTTCTACACTGCGCGCACCGAGAATCGCGCCGATACGGCACGCTTCGGAGAGCGTTTTGCCCCGGAGAAGTCCGTACATTAATCCGGCGCGATAAGCGTCGCCCGCACCGGTAACTTCCGCCACTTTTCTGGGTTTGACCGCGGCAATTTTAGTCGCGCCATTCGGTTCATGCAAAACACTGCCCGAAGCGCCACGCGTTTCAATCACCGCCTTGGGGCCACGGGGGAAAATGTCTTTGACTGTACCCTCAAGAGTGCCGAGCGCTTGCCGCAATTCCACATCGTTGACAATAAAAATGTCGGCAAGTGAAAGCGCCTGCTTCAGTTGTTTTTTGCTATAAAACAAGATCATTTGGCCCGGGTCAAAAATAATTTTCACTTTTTTGCCTAGCAAACCGCGCGCCGCTTTCATGTGCCGCAAAGTTACCGTCGGCGCGCCGGAAAAAATCGCCACGGACACGTCGGATAGGGTTTTTTTGCCAAACGTATCAACAATGGAAATCCTCTCAAGACTATCGTGAGCGTTGGCATGCCAAACGCCGATTTGTTCTTTCTGTTCGTCGGAAAAACCGTAAAAAGCGGCCGTGCGATTATCTTTCTCAACATGAACGCGCGGCTCCACGCCGTTGCTCTCAAGGTGCTTTTGAAAATGCGGCGCGAAATCGCGGCCGACTGCCGAGAAAAGAATCGGGTGTGCGTGGAGAAGACCGAGTCCGTAGGCAATATTGGCGCCCGTACCACCAAAAAATTCCTGTCGTTCCTTGGCTGTGAACATCAAATTCTGCCGGCCAAGTTTGCCGTTTTGCAAAACAATGCGCTCGTTAATCGTGCCGTGCACGTCAAACACAATGTCAAACGCCACCGAACCGACAACGAGGGGACGATTCATGCTTCGCAATAACTAATTACTAATATCTAATTACTAAAAAAATCTTGAGTTTGGAAGTCATTGAAAACTAGAAATTGAAAATTGAATATTCTTGAACATTCTCGCGTTCAAGCTGTGCCTTCTTCCCAGCTTTCCAGATACTTTTTCTGTTCGGGTGTGAGCGTGTCAATTTTGACGCCGAGAGCGGCGAGTTTTAAGCTGGCAATATCGCGGTCAATGGCTTCGGGAATGACGTAGACTTGGGGCTTTAGTTTTTTGCTGTTTTTTAACATATACTCCGCGCCGAGGGCCTGATTGGCGAAACTCATATCCATGACCGAAGCAGGATGGCCTTCGGCGCTCGCGAGATTGATGAGCCGGCCTTCGCCGAGAACATAAATTTTTCGCCCACCTTTCAGCGTGAATTCCTCCACGAAGTCGCGCATTGGGCGGCGGCTCGTTGCGAGCCGCCGCAATTCTTTCAAATTTATTTCCACATCAAAATGGCCGGAGTTGGCGATGACACAGCCGTCTTTCATAACCGCGAAGTCTTCCCCATCCACCACGTTAATGTCTCCGGTTACAGTGCAAATGAAATCAGCCACCCGTGCCGCTTCACGCATCGGCATCACGGCGAAACCGTCCATGACCGCTTCAAGCGCCTTGACCGGGTCAACTTCCGTAACAATTACGGAAGCGCCGAGGCCGCGGGCTCGCGAGGCGAGACCGCGGCCGCACCAGCCATAACCCGCCACTACGAATGTTGAGCCGGCAATCAATCTGTTGGTCGCTCGAATGATGCCGTCAATCGTGGACTGGCCTGTGCCGTAACGATTGTCAAAAAAATGCTTGGTCATCGCGTCATTGACGGCAAGAATCGGAAACTTCAATTTCCCCGCTTTGGCGAGCGCGCGCAGACGAATCACGCCCGTGGTCGTTTCTTCCGTGCCGGCAATCACCTCGCGAGCTTGCGCCGCCCGATTCTTGTGCAACTCCGACACCAAATCCGCGCCGTCATCCATCGTGATGTCCGGCTTGGCGTCCAATACGGCGTTAATGTGTTTGAAATAGGTTTTGCTGGCCTCTCCTTTAATCGCGAACACCGGCACGGCAAAATCTTTTACGAGCGACGCCGCCACATCATCTTGGGTTGACAGAGGATTGGAAGCGCAAAGCAAAACTTTAGCGCCGCCTTCTTTCAGGGTGCGCATCAAGTTTGCCGTCTCGGTCGTAACGTGCAAACACGCGCCCAAAGTCACGCCGCGCAGGGGCTTTTCTTTCTTAAACCGCGCCCGCACCTCGCGCAAAACCGGCATATCCCGCTCCGCCCACTCTATGCGCGTCCGGCCTTTAGCGGCCAGACGAATATCAGCAATATCGTATTTCATAGTTCCCAAGCTTACCGCGACATCAACCGAAGCGCAAATGGCAAGAAGTAACTTTCCAAGTCTGCTTTTGGAACATCCAACTTTCGCTCCGGAGCCGCCAGGTCATCAATAATCTCTTCCAATTTTGCCATTTCCGCGAGAGCGGCTGGCCGTTGTTCCAACCTGCGAAACTCGTTCACAATTTTTTTGGCACGACTATGGCAGGAGTGCAATTTTTCCGGATCGCTTTGCTCAATCGCAGAATACATACCCGCTACCTCGCTTCCTAAATTTGCCATATAAAATTGGGGAGTTCTTGCGATGTTCACGGCACTAATCGGTCAACTATATTCTTTATCGCGG
>JAGWZX010000043.1 GCA_018968805.1 Patescibacteria group bacterium
ATCTGTAGGTTATTTCTATATCCAAACTATAATCACTTATCTTTCCCATATCTCCAATGGATACAAGTCATAAGCGACTTCCTCGTATGGATGAGTCCTTTTTATGGCCGCAATTACATTACCTACTACATCTGCGTGTAGAGTCACTTCTATTCTTTCTTCTTCTACTGCTTCCAGTGTCCCAACCTTACCGATATGAGGATGCGCTCCATCGCCCGGTTTAAATCTTCCGACGCCACGCGAAGAAAAGCTGCAAAAGGTGTAATTACCGATCTGACCGCCGCCAGCTTTTCCTATTGCTTCTCGTACAACATCTGCGTTCTCAATCGGCACATATACAATGAGTTTGTATTTAAGAGCCATTTAATTTATTGAGACTCCAATTTTCTCGCGAACAATTTTCATTTTCTCCGCGGCGCGGGCGCGGGCGCGCTCTCCGCCGGTTTTGAGAATTTCAAGGACGGCGGCGCGGTCTTTGGAGAGCGCTTCGCGGCGGACGCGAAGCGGCGCGATGAATTCCGTGATGTCTTTCGCCAGCATTTCTTTCAATTCTTGATATTTACCGACTTTACTTTGGTAAAGTTTATTCAACTCCTCCTCGGGTTTGAAAAGTTTGTGCAGTTCAAAAACATTCTTGGGAATACCGACGCCGGAATCGGTCACTATGCCCATCGTCAGTCGCCGGATTTCCGCGTCAGTGGCGAAAAGCGGAATAACGTTGCCGTAACTTTTGCTCATCTTCTCGCCGTCAATGCCCGGTATGGTTTTGACTGCGTCCAAAATGATCGGCTCTGGCAATTTGAAAACCGGCGAGGGCACCGAGGCAAAGACGCGGTTGAATTTTTCCGCCGTGTCGCGGGCGAATTCCACGTGCTGTTTTTGGTCTTGTCCCACCGGCACGACATCGGCGTCCTGGATCAAAATATCGGCGGCCATAAGCAGGGGGTAGTCAAAAGTACCGACGTTTACTTCCCTGCCCTTCGCCACCGCGTCTTTGTAGGCGTGGGCCCGTTCAAGATACGGCACCGTCGTGATGCAGTTGAAAATCCACGCCAGCTCGGTGACTTCCGGCACGTCGGATTGTTTGAACAAAGTCACTTTGGCCGGGTCAAGGCCTATCGCCAAAAAATCAAGAACCATTTCGTAAGTAAAATTCGCCAGTTCCTTAGCGTCCTGAAGAGTGGTCAAAGCGTGATAATCAACAACGCAAACGTAAGCTTCATACTTATCCTGAAGTTCGACAAATTGCCGCATCGCTCCGAAATAATTCCCTATATGCGGCCGGCCAGTGGGTTTAACGCCTGAGAGTAAAATTTTTTTTGCCGGGCTCATCCCCGAATACTAGCAAATCTAAGACGATTTTCCAATGTGCTTTCGGCCGGACGCTTCGCTGTCTCACTCAAATGCAACAAAAACAGTTGAAATTTTTTGTGCTCTCGGCCGGAGTCGAACCGGCATTTCTTCCTTCGGAGGGAAGTATCCTATCCATTGAACGACGAGAGCGCGGCGCCGTAACTATATAATTTTTCCAAGGATTTTGAAAGGCGCGGCCGCTTACGCGGCCGCGCCTTTTTATATAAACCAACAAAGATCCGGAGCCTATCAAATCCCCTCCTTTTTAAGCTCCTCTACCATCTTTCTCGCCTCTTTGGAAAGTTTGCTGGGTAATTTAACGTGCAAATGAATCAGCAGATCGCCGCGCCTGCCTTTTTCATACGGCACGCCCTTGCCTTTGATGCGTAAAATTTCTCCATGCGAAACCCCCTCCGGAATTTTCACCTTAATTTCTCCATCAAGAGTCGGCAGAGCATATTCCTCACCTAAAAGCGCGCTGGAAAGTTTTAGATTGAGATCGGTTACAAGATTAACTCCTTCCTTGCGGAACAACGGATGCTTTTTTATGTGGACTTTGATGTATAAATCGCCCGCTGAACCGCCCGACACCGCCTCGCCGCCGCCGGATAATCTGATCATTTCACCGTCATCAATTCCCGCGGGAATTGTGACGGCGATTTCTTCTTCTTTGCGAATCACACCGGCACCATGACAACGCGGACACTTTTCTTTCGGCACCTTGCCTTTGCCGTGGCACTCATCGCAAGTGCGCACACTTGAAATATTTCCGAGAAATGAACGTTTGGTCTCGTGTAATTTGCCTTTGCCGTTGCATTTCGGACAAGTCTGCATTTCCGTGTCGCGTTTCGCGCCACTGCCGCCGCACTCTTCGCATCGCGAAGTCTTGTTCAGGAGAATTTTGCGTTCCGTACCAAACACGCTTTCCGAAAACGACAATTCAATGTCGATTGAAATATCTCTGCCGCGCTTTGTCTTCTCCCGTCCGCCGCCCATACCGAAAAAATCGCCGAACAAATCACCGATATCAAACTCAAAACCGTTCTGCGAAAAGCCGCCGAAACCCTGGCCGCCGAAACCGGAAAAATCAAATCCGCCGAAACCCGCGCCGGCCGGACCCGGACCGGCGCCGGCGAAAGTTTGGCCATAGGTATCGTATTCCGCCCTTTTCTTATCATCGGACAACACCGAATATGCTTCATTAACTTCTTTGAACTTCGCCTCATTACCGCCTTTTTTGTCGGGATGATATTCGTGGGCGAGCCTGCGGAAAGCTTTCTTAATGTCTTCCTGGGAGGCGTTTTTGGAAACGCCGAGAATGTCGTAATAATTTTTGTTGGCCATAAATATGGATAATTGAGTTAAAACCGGTGGGAAAATTATTACACATTTTAATTATTCCCGCATATTGACACCTTACAAATTGACTTTTGTAACCATTGAAAGTACAATTTTACTCGGGATATTCGCAAGGGCTAACTTTAACTGAAAGGTTGGTTATGCTCATCGTGATAATCGCGACAGTTGCAACATTATGGATCGCCTCGTCAATAGTGTTGTGCGTCGCACTGGCAAAGGCGGCTTCCGGACCGATACCCGGTCAAGGGCAAAAAAGGACCGGGGCCACCGACAGGAACCTTCTCCTTTCCGAAGTTACGCAAATTGAAACTGAAGAACCTCTGCCGGAAATTATATTTGCGCCGTTTGGTCCGTGACTTTCACGGACCAAACGGCGCTTTTTTAGTTACTTTTTCTCTTCCTTGAATTCAGCGTCGCGGACATTACCGTCTCCGCCATTTCCTTTATCGCCCGAATTTTTATTGGACGCGTCGTTGCCCTGACCCTGCGCTGCCTTGGCCGCTATTTCGCCGATCTTCTGCAATTCGGCGGACAAGGCTTCGGTCGCCGACTTAACAGTGCCGATATCCGCGGAATCTTTGGCGGTTTTCAAAAGCGCGATCTTGTCTTCAATCAGCTTGGCTGTATCGGCAGGAACCTTGTCGCGGTTATCGCGCAACGCCTTTTCCGAAGTATAAATCATTTGCTCGGCGATATTTTTTGCTTCGACAAGCTCGCGTTTCTTCTGATCGTCGGCGTTGTGGAGTTCTGCATCTTTCTTCATCCGCTCTACTTCGTCTTTGGATAATCCGGAACTGGCGGTTATTTTAATGGAATTGGACTTGCCGGTCGTCTTGTCTTTTGCCGTAACATTCAGAATCCCGTTGGCGTCAATGTCAAAGCTTACTTCGATTTGCGGCAAGCCGCGCGGCGCGGGCGTAATGCCGTCTAGAATGAACCGGCCGAGCGACTTGTTGTCCGCCGCCATGGCCCGTTCGCCCTGGGTAATGTGAATTTCCACCGAAGTTTGATTGTCCGACGCCGTAGAAAACACCTGGGATCGCTGGGTCGGAATAGTGGTATTTTTTTCGATTAATTTAGTAGCCACACCGCCCATTGTTTCAATGCTGAAAGAAAGAGGGATGACATCAAGCAGAAGTATGTCCTTGGTCTCGCCGGAAAGAATTCCTCCTTGAATGGCCGCGCCGACCGCCACGACTTCATCGGGATTGACACCCATATTCGGCTCTTTTCCGAAAAAATCTTTTACGGCTTTCTGCATTGCCGGCATCCTGGTCTGTCCTCCAACAAGAATTACTTCATTAAGCTGCTCTTTTTTGAACGGCGAAGCGTCTATGGCGCGCTTGGTTATCATCATCGCCCGGTTTATGAATTCCGCCGCCAGTTCTTCCAATTTTGCGCGCGTCATGGGAATTAAAAGATGCTGCGGCCCTTCCGCGCCGGAAGTGATGAAAGGAATGTTGACCTCCGTGGAAACGGCTGTGGACAATTCAATTTTGGCTTTTTCCGCTGCCTCATCAAGACGCTGTAACGCCAAAGGATCCTTTCTGACATCTATGCCGGAAGTTTTTTGAAACTCGTCGGCGAGCCAAGCGATTATTTTCTGATCAATATCCTTGCCGCCAAGATGCGAGTCGCCGTCAGTAGATTTCACCTCAACCACGTCGTCACCGACTTCCAAAACGGAAATATCAAAAGTACCGCCGCCAAAGTCGAATACCGCGATCTTCTCGTCTTTTTTCTTGTTGAAACCGTAAGCCAAAGCCGCGGCCGTCGGTTCGTTGATGATGCGTTTGACGTCCAGGCCGGCGATTTTGCCAGCGTCTTTGGTCGCTTGGCGCTGGCTGTCATTGAAGTAAGCCGGCACGGTGATAACCGCCTCGGTCACTTTAGCACCGAGCCGCGCTTCGGCGTCGTTCTTCAGTTTCTGAAGAATCATGGCCGAAATTTCTTCCGGCCGGTACCATTTGTCGGCCATCTTTACTTCAATACCGCCCGTGGCCGACTTGCGCGTTTCAAACGGCACATTTTTGATGTCCTGCTGAACGCCCGGGTCGTCAAAATTGTGGCCCATGAAGCGCTTGATCTGATAAATCGTGTTTTTGGGATTGGTCACCGCCTGGCGCTTGGCAAGAAGGCCCGCCAGTCTCTCACCCGTCTTTGATTGGGCTACAATCGAAGGCGTAGTGCGCGCGCCTTCAGCGTTTTCCAAGACCTTGGGATTGCCCGCTTCCATCACTGCCACGGCGGAAAAAGTTGTGCCTAAATCAATACCGATTATTTTGCTCATTATTTTCCATTTAGTTAAGGTTAAAAAACAAGAGAAATTTATAATCCGCTTGGCCCGCGGATATTTTGGCTTGATAAAAATTCAAAAAGGTTTACATGAGGCGAAACGAAAGTGCGGCAACGATAAGCCGCGGCGGCCGGCGCCACACCGTTACACGCGCCGGAAAGGCATAAATTATTTGCCGCTGATTCACGCGCGCCGGCCGTGACAAGCCGCTCCTGCCGCCGGAGCGGCCTCGCCGAAAGCAGGACCACTTGCAACTCGCCATCGCGTTCCGCCACCAAAAAAACGGCCACGACCAATTCGCCCGATCTGGTTCTGACGATTTTACGTATGACTTTTCCTTTTTCCGATTTGATAATCATTTTAAGAACCCCTTTCAAAACCTATCGCAATCCAAAGCTTGCCAAAATTCGAGGAAAAAACGCTGAAACCGAGGAAGGTGTATGAATATACTCCGAGTGAGGATGAAGCGTTTTTTGCCGAATTTTGGCAAGCGACGATGCGAAATGGTTTCTATTATTAACTTCGACCATGTTAGGTTTTGAAAGGAGTTCGTAATTCCCCCACTTTCACTTTCGGCGCCTTGAGCACTCTATCATAAAAGGCGTAACCTTTCTGGATCACCGAAAGGACTTCCTGATCTCTGTCTTTTTCGGAAACTTCCTCAAACTCCGCCGCTTCATCGCGCGCCGGGTCAAATTTTTGGCCTAGCGGGTTCAGTTCCTTGAGGCCGTTTGCTTCCAGAACCGCCTTGAGCTGGCTTGCTATGTATTCCACCCCCATCCGCCAATTCTTATCAACTTTTTCCCACGCTTCTTTGTTACCGAAAGCCAAATCGAAACTTTGGAGAACCGGCAAAAGTTCGATCATAA
>JAGWZX010000129.1 GCA_018968805.1 Patescibacteria group bacterium
ACGGAAACGCTCTTCAACATCCTGGAGACCGTGCCACTTTTCCGGAAGCGGCCGCAGGCTTTTTGCGAGCATGCGCCATTCTTTCGTTAAAATCGTTTTTTCTTCGCGTTTGGTGACAAAAAGCGAACCGGCCACTTCAAGGAAATCGCCGATGTCCACCGTCTTAGAAAATTGTTCGAACACTTTGGCGTCCACCTCGTCCGACTTGATAAGTCCCTGGAATTTGCCGGTGCCGTCATCAAGCGTGAAAAAAGAGAGAGCGCCTTGCGGCCGGAGCGACATTACCCGACCGGCCAAAGAAATTTTTTTCTTTTTGGAAAACTTGGCAAAGTCAGCTGCCGCTTCCGCCAGCGCGCAATCAGGATGGGCGGCAACCGGATAGGCATTAACGCCTGATTCTTGAAGCGCTTTCAGTTTGGCGAGCCTGCCTTCGCGAATTTCCTCGGCCGAAGCCATTATTATTCTATACTAATGACTTTATAATCAACCTTGCCGCCGGGAGTGTGCACCTGGAAGAGGTCGTTCTTTTTCTTGCCGATCATAGCCGCGCCGAGCGGCGAATGGATTGATAACTTACCTTCCGAAACATTGGCCTCTTCGGAACCGACGATCTGATATTTCACTTTCGATTTGTCTTTCTGTTTTTCCAGATGCACCACCGAACCGATGGAAACGGTATTGCCGTGATGCGCACTCATTATGACCGCCGACTTGAGCATGGTTTCAAGGCGGGCGATGCGCTCCTCTGTATTTGCTTGCGTTTCGCGCGCCTCATGATATTCGGCATTCTCCGACAAATCGCCGAGCGATTTGGCATACTCCAAATTTTCCGCAACTTCTTTGCGCTTAATGGTTTTTAAATCCTCAAGTTCTTTCGATAATGCGTCAAACTTCTCTTGCGTGAGATATTCTGCTTTTTCATCCATAAATATAAATTGGAGGTAATCCTCCGAAGTTAATTGCCTAAGGCTACTACTTTACCTGATTTTTTAGAATTTCGCAAGATTTTGCACTAGACGAGTACATCGGTAACAGTTTGTTCGCTTTTGAATAATACTCCCACGGCGTCTGGTAGCCAAGGGTTTGGTGCGGCCGAACGAAGTTGTACTCGATCAGCCATTCGGTCAGTTTCCGATTGAAGAGGGCGGGG
>JAGWZX010000044.1 GCA_018968805.1 Patescibacteria group bacterium
ATTGTTACGATACTCATCGAGGCGAACCTTGAGTATCCCGACAGTATTGCTGTCCGGACGATTGCGCAGAAGCTGGCGCTTTATCACTTCCCCATCCGTTACCGTCAATTCAAACACTCTGAAGTCGCGGCCAAGCCAAGTCGCCACATCGTTGAAAAGCCGCGCTTCGGGTTCTTTGCGCCCGACTCCTTCGCACACCAAACCTTGGGTTGGCGGCAACTTCAAAAGAGCGTCCTCAAACAAGTAAGAAGCGAACCAATACGGCATGAGAAGGCCTTTGTCATATTCGGCCCGCACCTTTTCACCCAACACATCCTGGCGTTCGCGCAATTTGCGAAACTCATCGCCGGTTGAGAAAATATTATAGCCGAGTTTCTTGGCCAAAAGCTCGCTTTGCGTCCCTTTGCCGCTTCCGGCCTTGCCCATCATGAGAACAATCGTTGGCTTCATAATAGCGCCAGTATAAGTGTTTAACCACTGGAGAGCAAGTTTGCTTATTAACCTCGGGAGCGAGGGCTTGCTTTTGCAAAACATTGCGCAGTCCGACGGGACAAGCATAGCGATCCGCCAGCGGGCGGATACGCGCGTTTTGCAAAAACAAGCCCGAGCGGCTAATACTCGCGCATGGAAAGCTGCGCGTCCGCTTTCTTAATCAAATCAAGCACCACCGAAACAACGATAAGAAGCGCCGTGCCGCCGATGGCAAGCGAGGTAACGCCGGTAATCGCCCGCACCGCGAGCGGCAAAACGGCAATTACCCCGAGAAAAAGAGCCCCCACCAGAGTAATGCGCGTCAACACCTTGGAAATATACTGCGAGGTTGATTGGCCTGGCCGGACGCCGGGAATAAACGCGCCGCTTTTTTGCAAGTTAGTGGCGATCGATTCCGGATCAAACGTGACCGCGGTATAAAAATAAGTGAACAAAAATACCAAAATAAAGTACGCGCTGGCATATAACCAATTGTTGGAAATCAAACCGACCATAAACGACGACACGGCTCGCACCGCCGGATTATTAACATTAGCCAGAAAACTAAAAATCATTTGCGGAAAAAGCAGTATGGACAGAGCGAAAATTATCGGAATAACGCCGGCTTGATTAACGCGCAACGGTAAATATGTTGAAACGCCACCGTAAACTTTATTGCCCCGAATGCGCTTGGCGTACGTTACGGGAATCGGCCGTTCCGCCTCGGTAACAATGACTACGCCGAACACGATGGCAAACGCGGCGATGGCATAACCCAAATAAAGCGGGATCTGCGAAACGTCAAACAAGATGATTGACTGGCTCACTACCGTGGGAATGCGGGACACGATGCCGGCAAAAATAATCATGGACACACCATTACCGATTCCAAATTCAGTCATTAACTCACCGAGCCACATAAGTAAAATGGAACCGCCGGTAACAACAACCGCGTTGACAATGCGACTAAAGAACGTCAAATCGCCCAGGATGCCCTGTTTTTCCAAAAGCAAAAGGAAACCCACTGATTGTAAAACGGCGAGTGGCACAGTGAGAAGACGGGAATATTGGGCGAATTTCAGTCGGCCGGCTTCTCCCTCCTCATGATAGAGCGCCTTGAGTTTCGGCGACATCATCGTGGCAAGCTGCATGATGATAGTGGAAGTAATGTACGGTCCGACCCCAAGCATCACAATGGAAAGGTTTGAGAGACCGCCGCCGGAAAAAATGTTCAATAGGCCCAAGAATTGATTTCCGGCAAGAAGCGCCTGCAAACGCGCGACATCAATACCTGGCACCGGAACGGCGGCAAGTATTCTAAATAAAGCCAAAAAACCAAGCATGAAAAAAATCTTTTTGCGCAACAGGGTATCTTCCCAAATCAAGCGAATTTTTTCAAAAAATGTGTTCATAAATTTCTGACGCCTAATCCATAATTTCTAATGAAAAATTGAATTTCAGATTCTGGATTTGGGCGCCGGGCATTTCATTAGAAGTTTAGGCTATGGCTTGGGTGGCTGTATACCGCCGCCGGCTTTCTCAATCTTCGCCCTGGCTGACGAGGAAAAGGCCACGCCGGAAAACGACAATTTTTTTGAGAGTTCCCCGTCTGCCAAAATCTTCACCGATGGCATGCGGCCATGGGCGCGCTTAACCAAACCTTTCTCGAGTAGCGTCATCGGATTAACCGTGTCGCCGGCGTTAAAGTGTTTCTCCAGATTTTTGATATTGACAGGAACAAGAGCCTCTTCAAATGACTGGAAGATGTTCTTGCCCCGGCCGCGCAGCTTGGGAATGCGCTTGATGATATCCCGACTCTCGGGACGAATTTTGTGACCCGCGCGGGCTGTTTGGCCCTTCCCGCCGCGGCCGGAAGTTTTGCCGCGTTTGCCGCCGCGCCCAACCTGGACACTCCGTATATTCCTATGAACTCGCTTGATATTGTGATATTGCATGGAAATAATTTATTCAGTAATTGAAGAACTCGCGTCGCTTGCCGCCCGCGGCGACACCTCTCCTTCTGAAATCGTAAAACCCTGGAGAGCTTTGACGGCCGCTCTGGCGATGTTAAGTTTATTCTTGCTTCCGGAGAAAACTTTGCCGATTACATCGCGCACGCCCGCAATTTCCAAGACATCGCGGAGGGCGCTCCCCGCCACCAAACCGCGGCCCGGGGCCGGTGCGATAAATACTCTGGCGCTTGAATACTTGACCAGTACATCGTGGGGAATAGACGCTCCCTTGGTCAGCGAAAGATGAAGCATGTTTTTCTTGGCATTGCGGGTGGCCTTTTCAATGGCGAGAGCCGTATCGGAAGCTTTGCCCAAACCAACGCCGACCGCGCCGCGCCGATTCCCAAGCACCAACGCCACGCTGAAACTGAACCGCCGGCCGCCGGCCGCCACCCGGGTAACACGCCGGATGGTCAGGAGTTTTTGGTCAAATTCCGATCGGACCCGCTCCTCTCGGCGCCGGCGCTCTTTGCCGCCCCTGCCGCCTCGAAGATCGCGCTCCGGCTTCTGGGAAATTTTTCCCGCCTGCTGAGCTTGTTTCTTATTATCTTGTTCTGATACTTCCGTACTCATTTTGGTCTATTAACTGATCGTTATTTGGTTTTATAAAGTTAAACCGCCGCGCTATTTATAACTTAAGACCGCCCTCCCGCGCGCCGTCTGCCAGAGCCTTGACCCGACCGGTGTAAATGTAGCCGCCACGGTCAAAAACCGCCTTACTGATTTTTTTAGCTAACGCCTGGGTAGCGATAACTTTGCCGGTTTCGCGCGCGGCCGCGACTTTATTGGCGGCCTTCATTTTGAGCGAAGACGCCGAGAGTATGGTTTTGCCTGTGGTGTCGTCTATAAGCGCCCCGTAAGTGTATTTGTTGGAACGAAACGCCGCCAAACGCGGCACCGCGGCCGTACCGGAAACGCGGGAGCGTACTTTTTTGTGTCGGCGCAGTCGTTTTTCGATTTTTAATTTGGCTATCGGCATATGATTATACTACACGGTCTTCTTGCCCTGTTTTCTTCTGATCACTTCGCCTTCATAACGGATGCCTTTGCCTTTGTACGGCTCCGGTTTCTTTAAATCACGCACTTCCGCCGTGAATTGGCCGACCGATTCGGAATCAATACCCGAAACTGTGAGAGCGCCTTTCTCGGCCGTCACCTTAAGGCCTTTTGGGATCTTTACCTTTACCGGATGTGAGAAACCGAGACTCAAAACAAGTTCCTCGCCCTTCACGTCCGCCTTAAATCCCACCCCCTCAATAATTAGCTTCTTCTGAAACGGCTGGCCGACTCCCTTGATCATGTTCGCCACATGGGAAGCGTACGCCCCCCAGAGCGCGAGAGTGTCGCGATCGGCTTGCGCGGGAGTTAATATCACGGAATTCCCTTCAACGGAAAAACGGACGGCTTGTTTGAACTCGCGAGTCAGCGTGCCAGCACCGCCCTTTACGGTCACTGTTTGTCCGGCTACTTTCACTTCCGTACCGGCGGGAATTATTATTGGTTTTTTGCCTATGCGACTCATATGTTTACCATACTTGAAAAAGAACTTCGCCCCCCACACGATCTTTCCGCGCCTCCTTATCCGTGATAACACCTTTGGGAGTGGAAATTATGGCGCAACCGAAACCGCGCTTGACTGGCGCGATTTTCCCAACGCCGCGATAAATCCGTTTTGAAGGCTTGGAAACACGGCGGGCATCATTTAGCTTCGGGACTCCGGCCGCGTAAACCAGCCTGAGTTCAATCTGCTTTTTGATTTTCTTGCCTTTCTTCCCGACAACTTCGACAAAACCGGCTCGTTCCAAGGCTTGAGCGATGGCCGCTGATTGATTGGTATGAGAAACTTGCACCGTCTCCTTTCCGGCTTTGGCGGCATTTTTGATGCTTATGATAAGATCTGAAATTTTGTCGGTGGTAATCATGATATTTTGCTACCAGCTTGATTTCTTTACCCCGGGAATCATGCCTTCATTGGCATACTCGCGGAAACAAATGCGGCAAAGGCCGAAATCGCGCATGTAGCCGCGCTTGCGGCCGCAACGAAAACAGCGCCGCACTATTCTGGTGCTGAATTTCGGCTTCTTTTGGGACCGGGCGATGACTGATGTTTTAGCCATAAAAAAACCGCCTGAACGCAAAGCGTGGCGCTAATCCTAGCAAAACGAGCTTACGGTGTCAAACGAAGATTGCCTAAGTTCCAGAATTAATCGCAACACCCGATTGCCAGTTAATATAATCGGGCTATGCACAAAAAACTAAAAAACACCTGGGCGGCAAGTCCCTGTCGCTCAAAGAGCGAATCATCACTGAAACATGGTATTGTCGCGACTTTCGGACAGTCGCGTAGATTGCCGCCGAACTTGGTCGGAACAAAAGCTCGGTTTCAAGAGACATTGGCGGTAAGCCGAGAATCGGCTGCGGTAAGTATGATGCTCTGCGCGCTCAGGCAAAGGCTCTTAGCAAGGCTCAACCTTGCTAAAAACAACCTTGCTAAAATCGGCCGGCCATCTTCTTTTTTCCTTTGAACTAAATTTTGTCTTGAAAAACCTTCGCAACATTCCTATTTCCTAAAAGCGAGCACTTTGCCTTGAAAAAACCTTGACAGCCGCGACCGGCGCCGGACAGAGAAAATTTTCGTGTTTTTTACCTTAAAGCGAGACTTTCACCTTGAAAAACCTTGCGGAGCGCGGCGGCGCGAGCAGAGCAGAAAATCCAGCGGGATTTTACGCATGTTTTTCAAGATGAAAGCCGAGCGGCTTCTTTCTTGAAAGGGAATCCGAGCTCCGTGAAAAACGCTTCCGCCTCTTCCTTATTTTTAGCAGTGGTGACAATGGTGACACCGATACCAAACACATCCTTCAGTTCTTCATCAGGCGTTTCCGGAAAAACAATATGTTCAGGAATACCGATGCTCATGTTGCCCATCTCATCAATGGTTGCCTTTGAAAGACCGCGAAAATCCTTGGTCCGAGGCAAAGCGACATGCAGGAGTTTGTCCAAAAAATTGTACATCCGCGCCCCCCGGAGAGTCACCTGGGCGCCGACCGGGTCACCGGCACGGATTTTAAAAGAAGCGATTGACTTCTTGGCGCCGCGCATCGCGATTTTCTGGCCGGCAATTTTGGCAAAGCGATCTTGCACCACTTCAATTTTCTTTTTGTCTTTGA
>JAGWZX010000130.1 GCA_018968805.1 Patescibacteria group bacterium
TTGGTGTCAAAGACCTCAAAAACCATTCCGGTGTAGTAGTCAAAGCCGCGGGCTATCGAAGGTTTTTGAACAACATTTCTAATTTCAAATTCGTCTAGCTTATCTATTAGTGTGAGTAACTGTTTGTTTTCTTCACTCTCGTCAAGTTGTTGATCTTTCACTTTACGGTTTTCTATTGTATCTGGGTTCATCAAATAGGAAACCGCTTTCTCGTTATTTGGCAACACTCTCTTTAGCTCTTCTTCTTTTTCTCTTTCTGTCAACTTCCTATCAATAATTTTTATTACGGCAAGCCCCTCTATTTCATTGATATTAAATTCCTTATATATTCTTGAAAGCAACTTTCTGCTGTTGATTTGAATTTCAAAATCCCCGTCCCTCGCCCCAAACTTTTTCATTATCTCGTAGGCGAGCCGGATAATTTCTACTTCCGCATTGACAGGGTCACTGTTTATGACGCCCATAAGATCGCAGTTGAGCTGCCAGTGCTCGCGGCGGCGGCCGCGCTGGGGGCGCTCGTAGCGAAAAACGTTGGGAATGGAATACCAGCGGAGGGGGAACTTGAGCGATTTGCGCCGCGCCGCGACCATCCGCGCGAGCGAAGGCGTCATTTCGGGCCGGAGCGCAACCTCGCGGCCTCCTTTATCCGTGAACAGGTACATCTGGTCGTTCACGATCTCGTCGCCCGATTTCTGGCGGTATAAATCCGCTGGCTCAAGAATGGAGGCGGCGTATTCCTGGTAGCCGAATTTTTCCGACACTTCGCGCCAGACGGCAAAGATGTAGTTTTGCACCGCCATATCCTCGGGATAAAAGTCCCGCACGCCCTTGTACGGCTCGGTGGTAATTTTCGCCCCGCCGGAATTTTTCATTACTCCATTGTACCAAACCGTTCCGTTTCCACAAGAAAATTGCAAAGCCCCGATTTTATAGTACTATGATGGCGGTTGTCTTAAAGTTTGGGCCTATGGTCTAGTGGTACGATGCCACATTCGCATTGTGGAGACGGGAGTTCGATTCTCCCTAGGTCCACCAAAGCGGAATTTTCAGTCGAGAATTCCCGATTCATCTCGTAAATGACTGCTAATTTGGCAGTTCCAAATCCTTTTTTCCATTCAAACG
>JAGWZX010000045.1 GCA_018968805.1 Patescibacteria group bacterium
CCCCGCCCTCTTCAATCGGAAACTGACCGAATGGCTGATCGAGTACAACTTCGTTCGGCCGCACCAAACCCTTGGCTACCAGACGCCGTGGGAGTATTATTCAAAAGCGAACAAACTGTTACCGATGTACTCGTCTAGTGCACTAACTTGACACTTTTTGACACTTCTGCTAAAGTGGCGTCATGCTAGACGAAGTAAAACCCGGCGGGGTTTACACCACCGCCGAAACGCAGAAAATTTTGCGCGTCAGCGAAAGCACTATTAAACGCCTCCTAAAAAGGGGGCTGATCCGCGCCAATAAGATCGGCGGCCAATACCGCATTCTCGGCAAGGAAATCCTTCATCTCCTCTCCCCCGCCGTGGAGAAAAAAGCGGTTGTATCTTATCAAAACTTCAAACGCAATGTCGTTCGAAAAATCAATAAATGGTAATATATCGCTATCGTTTGGGGTTATATTTCAAAGCTGTTTTAAGATAGGTAACAAAATTCAAAATGAAGAAGACTATCATTACAGGCATCACCGGACAGGACGGATCGTATCTTGCGGAGCTCTTGCTTGCCAAAGGCTACGAGGCGCACGGCATCGTGCGCCGCGCTTCAACATTCAACCGCAGCCGCATCGAACATATAAAGGATTTTGACCTGGAAGATCACGGCCGGCTCATTCTCCATTACGGAGACTTGGTGGACATGGCTTCCCTTCTCGCCATTTTTTCCGAAGTGCGGCCGGACGAAATCTACAACTTGGCGGCTCAAAGCCATGTCCAGGTATCGTTTGAGACGCCCCAATACACAAGCCAAGTGGACGCCTTGGGCGTTTTGAACGTACTGGAGGCGGCGCGAGTGTTGAAATTACCGGCCAAAATTTATCAAGCTTCCACCTCGGAACTTTATTCCGGCGATCCGGCGGAAACTCCACAAAACGAATTGACACCATTTAAACCAAGAAGCCCTTATGGCGTGGCCAAACTTTACGGCTTCCATATCGCCCGCATTTATCGCGAATCATACGGAATGTTTATCTCAAACGGTATCCTCTTCAACCACGAAGGCGAACGGCGAGGCGAGAGTTTCGTCACCCGTAAAATCACGCAAGGCATCAGGGAAATCGCGCTCGGCAAGCGCGACGCCATTCACCTCGGCAATCTCGATGCCAAACGCGATTGGGGTTATGCCAAAGAATACGTGGAAGCGATGTATCTTATGCTTCAGCAGCCGGAACCGGACGATTACATCGTCGCTACCGGCGTTCAGCATTCCGTTCGAGAATTTTGCGAGGAGGCATTCAAAGAGGCCGGAGTTACGATTCACTGGGAAGGTAAAGGGCTTGATGAAAAAGGAATAAACGCCGAAGGACGGACATTGGTCGGCATAGATCCGAAATTCTATCGCCCGAACGAAGTTCGTTCTCTTGTCGGAAACTCGTCCAAGACGCAAAAGGTGCTCCGTTGGAAGCCGAAAACGGATTTCAAAGAACTGGTGCGCATCATGATGCGCCACGATCTTGCCGGAGTGCCGGAAGAAAAAATCAAAGCCTTGGCCGGCCCCGGCCGGCCGCCGCGGCCGGCCGGGGCCGAATCCCCTGCCCGCACCAAACGAAAGTAAATGGAAAAAAACGCCAAAATTTACGTCGCCGGCCACCGAGGCCTTGTCGGTTCGGCCATTTTGCGCGCCTTAGAGGAAACCGGCTATAAAAATTTTCTATTGCGCACGCGCGAGGAACTGAACCTTTTAGACAGCGTGCGCGTTCACGCCTTTTTTGAAAAAGAAAAACCCGATTACGTTTTCCTGGCCGCCGCCAAAGTGGGCGGCATAATGGCCAACAACACTTATCCAGCCGATTTCATTTACGAGAATCTGACTGTGCAAACCAACGTCATCCACGCGGCATTCCAAAGCAAAGTCAAAAAATTATTGTTCCTCGGCAGTTCCTGCATTTATCCCCGACTTGCGCCTCAACCCATCAAGGAAGAATACTTTTTGACCGGCCCCCTGGAGCCAACCAACGAACCGTACGCCATTGCCAAAATCGCGGGCATCATGACCTGCCAATCATACAATCGCCAGTATGGCACTGACTTCATTTCCGTTATGCCTACCAATTTGTACGGGCCTAATGATAATTTTGATCTTGAGAATTCGCATGTCTTGCCGGCACTCATCAGGAAATTTCACGAGGCCGAAACGAGCGGCAAAAAAGAAATCGCGCTTTGGGGAACCGGAAGCGCCCGGCGCGAATTTCTGCACGTGGACGACGCGGCGCGCGCCTGCGTCTTTCTCATGGAGAATTACGACAAATCCGAAATCATAAATATCGGCACCGGTGAAGATATTTCAATCAAAGAATTGGCTGGACTGATTGCCCGAATTGCCGGTTTTTCTGGAAAAATAAAGTGGGACGCGACTAAACCGGACGGCATGCCCAGAAAGCTTTTGAATGTTGATAAACTCCACGCCATCGGCTGGAAACACTCCATTCCGCTCGCGCAAGGAATCAAACAGACTTACGATTGGTATAGAAAATTGAAACCGGGTCTTTTAATCCGACAGCTTTAATCTTACAACGTCATGCGAGAACGAGCGTTAGTCATCAAACCGAAAAAAACCTGGAGTCTCGACGACTTCAAGGAAATCTGGCGCTACCGCGAGCTCTTGTTCTTTTTTGTCTGGCGCGACATTAAAGTGCGCTACAAACAAACCGCCATCGGCATTCTCTGGGCCGTGATCCAGCCTTTCATCACTATGGTGGTTTTTTCGGTATTCTTCGGCACACTGGCCAAAATTCCCTCCGAGGGCATTCCCTACCCGATTTTCGTCTACACCGGTATTTTGTTTTGGCAATTTTTCTCATCCTCTCTCGGCGACAGCGCCAACACCCTTATCACCAATGCTTCGCTCGTCACAAAAGTTTACTTCCCGCGATTAATTATTCCGATTGCTGACACCGCAACAAAGTTGGTGGATCTTTTTTTCGCTTCAATTGTTCTTCTTTTTATAATGATTTATTATCATTACACGCCGCACCTCATGGGCATACTGCTTGCTCCTTTGCTCCTACTGATAAGTTTTCTCGGAGCGGTTGGCGCGGGATTGATTCTTTCGGCCATAAACGTCAAGTACCGGGACGTGCGGTACGCCCTGCCGTTTTTCATCCAAATCCTTCTATTTGTCACGCCGGTCATCTACCCGCCTTCCATCGCCGGCAAATATTCATGGATACTCGCCATCAATCCGATGACCGGCGTGTTAAAAGCGGCGCGCGGTTCGCTTCTCGGGACCGAGCCGGTGAACTGGGCGCTCCTGGGACTTTCTTTCGTCGCCGTTTCAATCCTCTTTTTCGTTGGCGTCGCGCTCTTCAAGAGAACCGAACGTTATTTCGCCGATATTGTATAAACCAATGAAGCCGATTATTGAAATTAGAGGTCTCGGCAAGCGCTACAACATCACGCATCGGCCGCGCGGTTACGTAGCCTTGCGTGACGTTTTGACGGAGATCGGAAAACGACCGTTCCGTTTTATTGAAAAAAAAGCCAAAACCGCTCTTGGCAGAACCGTCAAGGAAGAATTCTGGGCTCTTAAGGATATCAACCTCGCCATCGGGCGCGGCGAAGCCGTGGGTATCATAGGCGCCAACGGCGCGGGCAAATCAACCCTTCTAAAAATCCTTTCGCGCATCACACCGCCCACCGAAGGCGAGGCGATATTGCGCGGCCGAGTAGCTTCGCTTTTGGAAGTCGGCACCGGCTTTCATCCGGAACTGACCGGGCGGGAAAATATTTTCCTCAACGCCGCCGTATTGGGCATGCCGCGCAAAGAAGCCTTGCGCAAATTTGACGAAATCGTCGCGTTCTCCGGCGTGGAACAGTTCATTGACACGCCGGTCAAACGCTATTCATCGGGCATGTACGTCCGGCTGGCCTTCGCCGTGGCCGCCCACATTGAACCGGATATTCTATTAATTGACGAGGTCTTGGCGGTCGGCGACGCAGAATTCCAAAAGAAATGTCTTGGCAAAATGGACGAGGTCACTCACGAACACGGCCGGACCGTCGTGTTTGTCAGCCACAACATGGACGCGGTTCGGCAGCTTTGCCAAAAAGCGGTGCTTATCGAACATGGACGCATCGCGGCCATAGGGCCGACGGAAGAAGTCATCGCCGCCTATTTAACGAAAAAAAGTTCCGGTCCTCTTGGTATTAAATTGCCCGTCGATGACGGCGACGTCACGTTGGAGCGCTTTGCCGTTGTCCAGGACGGCATGGAAACAACCCGCATCGTCGGCGAAAAACCATTTGCCGTAAGCATCACCTTTGAGAACCGCACCGCCCTTAAGTCGTTTCGGGTGGGCATTTTTCTCAAAAACGCTCTCGGCACAGTGCTCAGCCGCAGTTTCGTCCAAGACTATGACTCCACACTGGAAAACTTGGAGCCGGGACGGCGTACCGTCACTCTTAGTGTGCCGGCCCGTCTTTTGCGTGGCGATGAATATGTCGTGGAATTGAAACTCTTTACTTTTGGCATTCGCACCTACTTTACAGCGTCACCGATTGAAAAAACCATCACCGTCGCCAGTCCGGTTGATTACAACGAGCTCCGTTCAAAAAACACCGACTGGCGTGGCTATTTTCTCATTCCCAATGCATGGCAAATCGATGACAATAATAAATAACATGGTAAAAATCAAAGTATCGACTTCATCGCCGCTCATACCCTACCTTAAGCAGACACCCGGGGGACGGGGCATTATCGGAAAATATCAATTCTTCGTCAACGAGGACACGCCGGATGCCGATTGGTGGGTGGTTGTGCATGGCGTGCCGCAAGTACAACACACACTCTGTCCGAAAGAAAATACTATCCTCTTCACCCAAGAGGCGGAATCGGTCAAACGATACCAGCCGAGCTTTGTAAAACAGTTCCATTGGGTCGTAACCTGCCAGGAATCGTTAAAACATCCGCGTAAAATTTACAATCAGCAAGGGCATCAATCCTATCTTTTTATGAAGCGCATAGCGCCGGGCCAAAACCTTGAAAGCTACCGGGCCCAATTCAAAAGCTGCGACGAATTGCGCGCCATGACGCCCTCTGACATTCCCAAATCAAAAATCATGACGACGGTCGCTTCGCACAAACAACGCACCGAAGGCGCGGTCAAGCGGCACGAATTCATAAAAAAAATAAAAGAACATTTCGGGGAACGCTTCGACATATACTGTAACGTGCCGGGTTTTTTCGGGCCGGAAACCAAAGTGGCGGGATACAAATGGGATTCCGTCGCGCCTTACAAATACGTCCTGTCGATAGAAAACGACTACGTCCCCCACTGGTGGACCAACCACCTTTTTGACGCTTTCCTCGCCGGCGCTTATCCGATTTTCTACGGCCATCCGAGCATTTTCCAATATTTTCCGGAAGGTGCATTGACCCTGATTGACCTGAACGACGTTCCGAAAGCGATTCAAACAATTGAAAAAGTCATTTCCGAAAATTATTACGAAAAGCATAT
>JAGWZX010000046.1 GCA_018968805.1 Patescibacteria group bacterium
GACGGGTCAGTCGCAGCAATCAGACATCACCGCCCCGCAGGCCATAAACTCGCGGCCGGTGGATTCTTCCGACCATATTATCGGAAATCCTAATGCCAATATCGTAATGGTGGAATACTCTGATTTAGAATGTCCTTTCTGCAAGGCCTTCCACGCCACTCTGCAGTCAATCATCGGTACTTACGGCAAAACGGGGCAAGTCGCTTGGGTCTACCGCCATTTCCCATTAAGCATCCATCCGCGTTCTCCGAAGGAATCCCAGGCCGCTGAGTGCGCCTGGCAACTGGCCGGCAATGACGGCTTCTGGAATTATGTAAATAAGGTTTTCTCGGTCACACCGTCAAACAACGGGCTTGATCCGGCGCAACTGCCGGTTATTGCTGGCGAGATCGGCTTGAATGTGGACCAATTCAATACCTGTCTCAATAGCGGCAAATATGCTTCAAAGATACAAGCTGATTACAACGATGGGCTCAATGCCGGCGTTAACGGCACACCAAACACGGTTTTGGTTCTTAAAACACCATTGACTGACGCGCAGGCGCAACAGCTTTCTGGCATCAATCAATCCTTCATGCAAAACATGGCGCCGGGATCGCCAAACGTTATAACCATTGATCCTTCGAAGCTCAAAGTGGACATCGGCGGCGCGATTCCGGCGCAAACGATGAAGCAAATTATTGATTTACTTCTGGGAAAGTAGACTGACACGATTCTTTACGCATTTACGCATTAAACCTTTTCGCGAGAGCACAATACTCGCATTCTTTATTGCGGCCGTACGGCTTGAAATCGCAAGGCAAACCAATCCATTTTCCGTTCTCCAAAAGCGCGACATAATCTTTCAAATCCTTCCGCAAAAGATCAATATGCTTTGAATCGATGCTTGTCTCGTATCGAGCGTTCACATCGCCCTCCTCCGCTTCTAAAAACATCAGCCTAGAACGAGAGATAGCCGGCGTTTTTGGGTCAAATCGGAGCAGGTACGAGTACATCGCCAATTGACGAAGCATATCGCTCATCCGCCCTTCGTCAGTGGTTTTTTCAATTTCGCTTTTTTTCTTGACCCTGCCTGTTTTAAAATCGACAACCAAAAGCGTGCCGTCCGGTAAATCTTTCACAATGTCGATTTTGCCGCTGATTTCAATTTTGGAGAAATCTGGGTCGCGCTTTGCTCGAATGCTTTCTTCCGATTTCGCTCCAAACAATTCCAGCGCCGAATTTTTCATAAACCGCGCCAAAATTCCCTTTCCATCTTTCAAAAAACGCCTTCTCTCGGCTTCGTCATAGACGCGCAGTTCGTCCAATCGATCTTCCAAAATGGACGCCAGAACTTTCTCAGAAGAGATTTTCTCTGTTATCAGATGCTCAATTGAGCCGTGTATGAAATCACCGAATATCAAACTTTCGGTTTTGGTCTCCGGCAAACGCAAAAAGTTCCGAAAGTACCACTTCCACGGACAGCTCCAAAAATTATTCAAAAGCGAGACCGAAACCGAAATGTCCGGAAAATGTTCCTTTACCAACGCAGCAATTTCATTTTTTGCATTTTCTGGAATCTCTACCCGGTTTGATAAAACATAGGCAAGCTTGTCCGAAGCCAAAATTTCACTTTCCGTTTCAACGGCCATCGCTATCTTCCAAAGTTCTTTCGGCAATTCATCTATAATACTGGCAAGTTTTTGGTCAGAGCCGGAATAATTTGAACGCGCATAGGAAAGCGTACAAAACCGCTTGGCCCGAGTAATCGCAACGTATAATTCGCGTTTTGCCGTTTGCTCGTCCTTTTTCATGACCTTTTCTTTCAGCAATTCCGGCAAAGAAATACCAGACCGTTTGCCTCTCATAAGTGAGCTCTCATCCATGTGCGCCACCCAAACAAAATCAAACTCTCGGCCTTTTGAACCGTGCAAGGTTAAAACTTCAACACCTTGGCCCACGGAAAAAACCGCCAGTGGAATATCCTCGCCGTATGTTTCCATTCTCGCCAGAAATGTCAGAAATTCCGATAGCGACAATTTTGGATTTTTCTCTATTGATGACAACGCGAGATGCAACATGGTGCGGACAACTTCAATGTCGGTCAAAAGTTTTCGATGATCTCGCTCGCCAAAATTGTTTTTGAAAAAAAGTTCCGAAGCGACTTCCTGAACAAACCCGTACACGTCTTTTGTTCCGGCATTTTTGGAAAGCGCGGCAAAAATTTGTCCTAGCATTTGAATTTCCTTAACGCCTGCTTGGAAACGGTCGGCTGAAAGCTTCCTGCCGTGTTCTTTGATAAAACGATGAGCATCAAGGAACGGCACGCCGAAAATAGGGTCTAAAACCAAACGCACTAAGAGACGCGGTTCAAACGGGCTGTTCAAGGCGCTTAAAAAACCTATAAGCGACTGCGTCTCGGGCAAAGCAAAAAATGCTGTTTTGCCACTGTCGGCTACCGGCAAACCCAAATCTTTAAGAATGGCGGTGGCCGTTCTGACTTGCGCTTGTTTCGGCATCAAAACAGCGCACTCGTTCGCCGGCACTCCTTCGGCGATTTTTTTCCTAATCTCCATTCCGGCACGGATAATTTCATCCCGCTGATATTCGGCTTCAACAAGAGACACGGGGTAACTTTCCTTGATACTGCTTGTCAGACCGCCTTTTACCAAGGTGCTTTTCAAAAGACATTCTGCGACATCAAGAATAGTTTGAGTGGAACGATAATTTTTCGTTAGAGCGATTCTTTTAGTGCCGGGAAAAGTCTGGCTGAATTTTTCGAAATGGGACAGCGACGCGCCGCCGAAACCGTAAATAAGCTGGCGGTCATCGCCGACGACAAACACATTCGGTTTTTCAACTCCCGCCCACACCGCTTCCAAAAATTCATTTTGGACGCCGCTAGAATCTTGATGTTCGTCCACCACAATGTACAAATATCGCTCGCGTAATGTGGCGCGGAACAATTCAGATTTTCTCGCAAGCGCGACAATCATCTCCAAAATGTCCTCGTAATCGGCCAGATTGCGCTCCGTTTTCGTCTTTTCGTAAAGATCGTAAAACGCACCGGCTTCTTTTGTCCTTTCAAACGCCTCAAGTTTAGCCGAAACGTCTCTTTTCAACCCGCCTTTAGTTTTCCCACGCGAAGAAACGTTTGCCGGGTCTTCCTTAAGACGAGTAATATCCGCGGCAACTGCCGCGAGAAAATTATCAGGTGAAACTCGTTCGCGCTTTAAAAGGGAAATCAACGACTTCAGATCCTCAAAATTGTGTTCCCCGCCGTTTCGCCGACGCAGTTTTTTCCACTCGTGATTTTCCAAAAGCTCATCATAAAGCAAAACCTTGTCGGCATCGTCCAAAAGTTTTGGTGATGTTTCCATTCCTAACTCTTCGAAAAATTCCTCCAGAAGTCTCATCGCGAAACTGTGGAAAGTGGAAACGGAAACGCGCGCGGCGTCGGCACCCATAATTTTGACAAGGCGCTCTCTCATCTCGCGTACGCCTGCATTGGTAAACGTCAAGCATAAAATTCCGTCTGCCGGCGAAAGTCCCTCGTGCAAAATTTTTCCAATCCTCATGGTCAATACCTTGGTCTTGCCCGTTCCAGGACCGGCAATAACCATCACCGGCCCGTCAACGGAATCTACCGCTTTTCTCTGTTCTGCGTTGAGCGCTTGATAAGCCTTTTTGAACGCCATAGAAATCATTCGGTTATTATAACGCGCCTGTTCTGTACTCACATTTGACAAAATATAATTTAAAAGTATAATTTCGCGCAGTGTTTGAAAACCGAATGAGCAAAACCATGAAAACTGACGCAATGTTTGATTTGGTGTCGGACCGATCCGAAAGCGGTATCGGCTACGTATGGAACGGCGTTCTCGGTTGTGCGACGGATGATACCGTGGTCTTCGTCCACGGCATGTGCGGCATGGCGATGCAATTCGCCAACTGGCTTATTGCCTGCGCATCCTGGAACATTCCCGCCTACTCTATTGATTTGGGCGGGCACAAGCAAATCAAAAATTTGTCGCTCGCGGTGTACGAGGACAACATTTTGGTCTTCCTCTGCAAACTGCCCTGCCAGCGCATTACTCTGGTCGGGCATTCCATGGGCGCGCCGCTTTGCATGAACGTTTCGTGGCAATGTCCTAAGGTCAAAACCATGATCTCGCTCATGAGCGCGCCTCTTTCGGGGATGCTACCGCCTTTGGCGGTTTTACGGCGGACACTGCGCTGGCAATACTTGCGGTCGATGCTTCGGAATGAGCCGTTGTCGTTTCGCCAGGATGACGCCATGTTTTTCTTGCGCGGCGCGCAGATGAACGGCCAGGCAGTTTTCGTTCCGGAATCAGGCCGTGTCGTTCGCGAGCTAATCCGCGGCATCAAGGTGCGGCGAAAGATTCCCTGTCAGCATCAGTTGTTTTACGGTACCAGGGATTATGTCGCGCCGGCACGCCAGCAAAAACGCATCGCCGCCCGGCTGGGTTTAAGCGAACAGGATTGTTTCCAGATTGATTGCGGCCACATGCCGATGCTGGAAGAAAAGGCGGACCGGCATCTGGAATTCATTCTTTCCGCTTCATCATTTTTAAGCCGTCTTCCATGAGAAACGGCTTTTTATTTTGCCATAAACACGCTATAGTATGGCCAAAACGGAGTGTAGTATAGTGGCAGTATACATCCATGGGGTGGATGCGGTCCGGGTTCGATTCCCGGCACTCCGAACGCAGTGAGGGGGGGCAAGCAAGCCAACGATTCGGCTTGCGACGAAAATCGAACAGCGGAGTTTAGTAGCTCTCCAGCCGCTTGGCTTTTTCGTGCTGGCGGATTTTTTCGTGTGCCTTGGCTTCAATTTGGCGTATACGTTCGCGGGTGACGCCGAACTTCTGGCCGACTTCCTCCAAAGTATGAGTGACGCCGTCATTTAAGCCGTGACGCATTTCAAGGATTCTGCGCTCCTTTTCCGAAAGGTCGTTCAGCACTTCGCGGACCTGGTCGCCCAAAATGCGCCGCGAAGCTTCATGGTCGGGCGCAAGGATCTTATCATCAGCCAAAAAATCGCCGAGAGTGGACTTGCCGTCATCACCTTCGTCCCCCACCGGACTTTCGAGCGACACGGTATCTTGATCGATCTTCTCAATATTGTAAACCTTATCCACGTCAATACCCATTTCCACGGCAATCTCTTCCGGTAACGGATCGCGGCCGAGATCTTGAGAGAGACGGCGGAACACCTGTTTGTATTTGGCGATGGTTTCCACCATGTGCACCGGCACGCGGATGGTGCGGCTTTGATCGGCAAGAGCGCGGGTAACGGCCTGGCGGATCCACCAGGTGGCGTAAGTTGAAAATTTGTAACCTTTGGTCCAATCAAATTTGTCAACGGCTTTGAAAAGGCCGAGGTTGCCTTCCTGAATGAGATCAAGCAAGGTCAAATCGGGACTCCGGCCGACGTACTTTTTGGCAATGGAAACGACAAGGCGCAAGTTGGCACGGGCCAAAAGATTTTTCGCTTCA
>JAGWZX010000131.1 GCA_018968805.1 Patescibacteria group bacterium
TTAACGTATGCCGTTAGAAGATACGCGGGGATATAGTGTGCGCGCTTAACCCATCAAAAAACCGCCCCGGCGTTGCATTGGGGCGGTTTAATCCAATTACCAATTATGAAGTGTGACTGTGCCGCTGAGCGATTTCCTGACGGATCCGTTCAATGAAACGCGAGGCGGCCTCTTGACCGCCAAGGCCGAAAGACAAACCCAAAGCGATGGCAATGGCCACCACAATACCCGTAAAAAGTGTCTGGATAAAAGGGGCGGCCACGCCAAGCTGAAACAAGGCGGTGAGAATACCGAAAATCCAGATGGCCCAGTGGGCGATGGAACCGGCAAAATTGGCAGACTTGAGTCCGCCGGCGGCGGCGGCGCCGGTTACGATTTTCTGCGCCGCTTCAGCGACAACCGCGGCAACCAGAATAATCAGAGCGGCCACGATAACCTGCGGCAAATAGAAAAGCACCACCTGCTGAAGGAAGGTGTTTACCTGGCTCAAACCGAGCACTTCAAACGAGGCGACCAGGAAAGTGATAATGATAAACCATTCGACCAGCCCTCCTATAAAGGCGCCTGAATCAAGATTGAATCCGGCCCGCTTTACGAACTGGTCAACCTGCACTGAGCGAAGAGCGTGGTCAACCTTGATTGAACGAATAATCTGGGCGACCACTTTGCCCAAGAGGTTCGCTACGAACCAACCGATAAGAAAAATTACGACGGCAACGACAAGATTCGGAACAAACTTGGCAAAGCCCGTCCAGATATCCTGGAAATAGCTTGTCAGAACGGTACTCCAATTTTGGATCATATACATTTCTAAAGTTAAACGAAATTTGATAAATATAGCGAATGCCCGGATGAGTTTGATGGCTTGCTCAACCGGCCGACCACACACCCACTTGTAGTTTCCCTCTAAATTATAGCACTTTACGGCCACATTAAAGGACGGTAGTGTGGATAACTGCGGATGTATCCCCCGGCGGCCCAATTCCTCCCCTCGGCATTCTCCCGAAAGGGTGCGGATTTTTCCTGCCGGAAAAATCCTGAAGTTACGGCGCCGGCCGGCGCCGGAAACTTGCCTTTCCGTGAATTACGAAACTCCGGT
>JAGWZX010000132.1 GCA_018968805.1 Patescibacteria group bacterium
GAGCAATCGCGCCCTCTTTACTTTTCGCCACGGCCATAAAACGGTTGGCGTGGGAAAAAATCGCATCCGGCACGCCGGTTATCTCCGCCAACTCTTTGTCGCGTTTGCCCGCCCAGCTTTCAGGCAGATCTTTGCGATTTTTGAAAGATGACGAATCGTCGCGGATAGTTTTGACAGCCCACATGCCGTCGGAACGCGGAAAGACGGCGAACAGCGGCTCGGGAAAACTCGCGAGAGTTTCTTCATAAGGATAGAAGATCGGCAGTACGATATAACGTTTATCGGAAGCGTCATAATAAGCCGCGCGGAGCGCGGTTTCAGCGGCAACAGCCGCTTTGGCGTGAGCAATCGTCCGTTCCAAAACTTTGCGGGCAAAACCGACGGCCTCCAAAAATCTTTCGCTTATGGATTGTTGCGGCTCTTGCCAGGTCGGACGCAGGTCGTGGATCAAATCACTCACCGCGTACGGCACAACGTCGGGAAATATTTTATTAAAAATATCCGTTCCGGAATCATCGGCGTCAACGGGGGTTACCAAAATCCGCTCAACTGTGTTCGCCTCGGCCGCCCCTCCGGCTATTTCTTCGCCATATTTTTGCCACACTAAACCGAACGAGGCGTAAGGAATACCGTTAGTGCGCGCTCCCGCGCCGCCGATTTGATGATGGTCAAAGCGATTTTTGTCCGGAAGATAAAGCGAACCGACGTCAACTACGAAATCGGCCTTGCGGACGTCTTCAATGCCGCGCGTGCGGACGATAGCTGTTACCACCGGCGTCCGATCCAGCATTATTAAGAGGGCCGCGACGGCAAAAACATCATCGGCGTGGAACATGCCGTCATGCGTGGCAATCACAACCTTTTTATCCATGTCTTTACTTATACCACAACGGGGACATTAAGAAAAACACGCGCGCGAAATTATTTTTCCGTTTTTGATTGAATATGCTCTGCCATCCTTTGGATCTGATCGAGCTTGCGATGCAAACTTGATAATTCCGACTCTTCCTGCCGCACTTCCGCTTCGGTCTTTTCGCCAATCTTCTTTTCATGTTTCAAACCGGAAAGAATGATCCGGTCGCCGATGA
>JAGWZX010000047.1 GCA_018968805.1 Patescibacteria group bacterium
TAAAGGCGCGGCCTTGCTCGAGCAAGGCCGCGCCTTTAAATTGTGCCCCCGGCCAGAATTGAACTGACATCAAATCCTTAGGACGAATCCGTTCTATCCATTGAACTACGGGGGCTTGGTGCGAGATAGGAGAATCGAACTCCTGCCTAATGCTTGGGAAGCACTCGTTCTGCCATTAAACTAATCTCGCTATCCTTCTAAAAAACTATCTGATTGTAAAGAAATCCCAGATCTTTTGCAAAAAACTTTCGCTCGACGGAGCCGTCTGGGTCGTACTGGCGCTATTGCCGTCAACAATCACCACTTCCCGCTCTCCTGCTTTAGCTAAATCAAATTTATCCCGAATCTCGGCCTCCACGCCACTCTCGGTTTGCAAGTTGGCAATGGCACTCTGAAAACCGGCCTGCCGGTCTTTCAAGCGCGCCAAGCGCTCTTCAGCTGACTGCAGCGCGGCGCTTGATTCACGATCTTTTTGCCATATATTCCACGCGCCATTGATAAGAAAGAGCAAAACAATCGCAAGAAGCGCAAGAATCAACGGGGACGATAAAATCCGGCGCATTTTTCTTTTTTGTTCGTATTCGCGAATCATAATAACTTACGGGAATAAGCTTATAAGCCATAACAATGGCAAACGGGCTTCAATTTATCAAAAATGATATAATTTGCCATACTCGATTATTGTAATTATTATATATCAATATAAAAGGTCTTAACTAAAAGTCGCAGATTAAACATGTTGTTCGATAAAAAACATCAAAAGAAAATCCGCACTGTTTGGATCGTGATCTCAATTATCATGATTTTGGGCATGATTCTCCTCTACCTGCCGGCGCTTTACTATTAATAAAAGATGCCGATACGCGAACGGTACGAATGATACCGACTGATACTGATTCGCGAAGCCGATTCTATTCGTAACTTTATTCGTCCCATTAGTAAGATCAGCAGATTGGTATCTGTCATTATTCGGAGCGGAGCATTTTGACGAACACCTCCGCGGGAATCACGGCTTTGCCGCGGCCGCGTTCTTTCATCTTTTTCTTGCCTTTTTTCTGCTTTTCCAAGAGCTTCATTTTGCGGGTGACATCGCCGCCATATAGATAACCCGTCACGTCTTTTCGCAAAGCTGATAACGTTCGCGAAGACAAAATCCGGCCTAGCGCCTTGCTTTGGATTTTAGTAACAAAAAGCTGGCGTGGCAGGATAGTATAAAGTTTCTCCACCGCCGCTTCGGCTTCCTCCTGCACCCTTTTCCGCGACACAACGCGCGAAAAGGCCGGCACAATCTCGTCGGCCACCAAAATATCCAATTTGACCACATCAGCCTCCCTTAAGCCGATAATTTTGTATGAAAGCGAAGCAAAACCGGACGATACGCTCTTCAATTCATCGAAAAAATTGCGCATCAGTTCCCGAAGGGGCATTTCAAAAGAAACCGACATCCGATTGTCACCGAAACTCTCCGACTCCCCCACTACCGCCTCGTGCTTGAAAAGCAGCTGCATAATCGCGCCCAGATAATCGCTCGGCGCGATTATTTTTACCGCCACCCACGGTTCGAACACTTTTTCGATTTCGCCATATTCCGGAAAAAGCGCCGGTGAATAAACCACAAGACGCTTGCCGCGCTTGTCCGCCACTTCGTAAGTAATGCTTGGCGTAGTGACGATAAGCTTTAAATGGAATTCGCGCTGCAGACGCTCGGTAATAATTTCCAAATGGAGCATGCCCAGAAAGCCCGCGCGGAAACCGCGGCCCAAAAGACCGGATGATTCCTCCTCGTGGGAAAATGAAGAGTCGGAAAGACGCAACCGGTCTAGCGCTTGGCGAAGCAAATTAAAATCATCCTGACTTTCGGGATAAACCGACGCCCAAACCACCGGCGTGGGGCGTTCGTATCCGGCAAGCGCGGGAAGCGGTGCTTTTGCTCCGGTAAGCGTATCGCCGACCGACGCGATGCCCGGTTCTTTAATTCCGGTCACGATGTAACCGATTTCGCCGGCGGAAAGCGACTCTCGCGGCACATGTTCGGGTGAAAAAAAACCGACCTCAATGGGCGTGAATTCGCGACTGGCATTCTTAAAAAGCAGTTTCTCGCCTTTGCGCACCGCGCCGTCAAAAACGCGGACATACACAATGACGCCGGTGTGGTTGGAGTATTGAAAATCAAACACAAGGCCGCGGAAACCGCCGTGTCCGACCGCTTCTTCCTTCGGCGGCGGAACGCGTTTAACGATCTCTTCAAGAAGCCGCGGCACCCCTTCGCCCGTCCGGCCTGAAACTTCAAGGATGTCGCGTTCCGAACACTCCAGCAGTCTTGCCATTTCTTTTTTCACCTCCGGCACCCGGGCAAGCGGAGAATCAATTTTGCTCACAACCGGAACGACAACAAGGCCGGCGTCGCGCGCCATGCCGAGCGTTGAAAGCGTTTGGGCCTGCACGCCCTGGGTAGCGTCCACCAAAAGAACAGAGCCCTCCACGGCCTTGAGGGCGCGCGACACTTCATAATAAAAGTCAATGTGGCCTGGCGTGTCTATCAAATTAAGCTCGTAGTTGACGCCGTGCAACTGATAATTCATGCGCACTGGGGCCATTTTGATCGTAATGCCGCGCTCGCGTTCAAGTTCCATAGAATCCAAAACCTGCTCCTGCATTTTGCGCGGCGGAATCGTGCCGGTCGTCTCCAACAAGCGGTCAGCCAGGGTGGACTTGCCGTGATCAATGTGGGCGATAATACTGAAGTTCCTGATGTCTTTTAACTCCATTACCCCACTATACTACACAAAAATGACGCTACTACAAAACTAGACCGTTAAAACATTATAATTCCACCTGGTCCGGCACAAGCACTCTAGCCTTCCAAATTTTACCGTGAAGAGTGGTCCACACTTCTTTAAGTTCTTTATTCTTGAGCAGAATGAGAACGACAATACCGGCGGCCAAGCCGATAAGGCCGGCGCAAAAGCCTTGCATAAAAACACCCCAGACTTTGGACATCGGGAAAATAATCGATAACGGCCTGAGAGCGATAAACGCGACATAGCCCATGATAACCGAGGAAACGAAACTGTGATAGAGCGTCCCGAGCACCGGACGCGTGAATCCATGATAAACTTTTTCAAACGTCCACCAATGCAGTATTGTATTCAAGATGACGCCGCCACTATAAGCCAGAGCCAGGGTCAAAACGCTTGTTCCAACTTGTCCGTCCACTTTGAGAATGTCTTCCAAAAAATAGCGGAACAATGGCCAAGCCGCAAAAATGTAATTTAAAGCAAAGCCAAGGATGACTATAGTGGTTGCCGATACAGCGTTAATCAAAAGCGGCCGGGTGGTTTTGCCTTCGGCGTAAAATGCGCGTACGAAAAGCACGATAAGCGATTGGCCGATAGTGGAAACGGTGAAGAGCGCGAGCATGGCCGCGGTGAGACGAGTGTCCGCCCAGTCAAACTTTCCCGCCCCAAGAACGGCGCGCACGATTTGGGCCCGCAAAACTATAAAAAGAACGGTCAGGGGCATCGACCAGAATATGATGTGTTCCGCGGAGGCAATCATCTTGGCCAAAAATTCTTTTGTTTCTTTTTTATAGAGTAGACGTGACAGCGTCGGGAAAACAGCCGAACTGTAGCTTGCCCCGATAATCGTTAAAGGGACCGACTGTAAATTGAAGGCGAAATTAAAAACCGAAATTGAACCGGCGCTCATTAATGAGGCGAGCGAAACCAATACGAACGAGGCGATTTGATTGGCCGAGAGCGTGACTGTGCGCGGCAATGAAGTCAGCACGATCTTTTTTATATCCGACCATTGAATAAGCGCCGTGAAGCGCGGCATCAATCCCTTATGAACCATAAATGGAATTTGAATGGCCATGTGGAAGAATGCGCCAACGGCAACACCGATTGCCAAACCTGGAATTCCAAATACCGGATAAGCGACAAGCACGCCTGCGATGATACCGAGGTTATATACCACGGGACTCGCCGCGTACACCAGAAATCGGTGATTCATCTGGGTGAGACTGGAAAACAAGTTTGATAGTCCGAGAAAAAACGGAGAGAGAAGCATGATGCGCATAGAGGTTACAAGTTCGGGCAGACTCGGATCATTGGCAAAACCGGGAATGAACCGCGGAACGATTATTGGAGCAAGAAAAAAAATCAACGCGGACACAATAACCGCGGCGCCAAAAAAAACGGTGAAAATTCCGTCAGAGAACGCCCTGCCCCGCTTCTCTCCCGTTTCGAAACGTTCTATAAAGTATGGCAACAAAATGGAAGCGGACACCAGGGAACCGACCGACGCGAAGATGAGATCGGGAATGCGGAAAGCGGCGTAATAAATATCGAGCGCGTGGCCGGCGCCGAAGGTAAAGGCCAGAAGTTTATCCCGCAGTAACGCCAGAATTTGCGAACCCAGCGCGAATATTCCTAAAAGATAAGCGGCCTCGTGGAGTCCGCTTATTTCGCGATTGAGCATGAGGAATACCTTCTTGACCATATTTGACTAAAGGCTGGTATTGCCTGGATTAACGGTATCAACACCGCTTGAACTGGCGCCCTTGGAACCTGCTTCGGGAACGGGTGGTGATTTGCGCTTCTCTGGAGTATTGGTTATCGGCGGCGTCGCGTTGGCAAACGGGTCGCGGCCCGCTGTCAAATTAGAAATGATGAGATCAATTTCTTTATTATCGGGATTGGTGGTTTTCAAATCTTGAAATTGCGCCAGAGCGTCATTGACTCTTCCAAGCTTTTGATATGAAAGACCGAGGAAGTATTTAGCGTTGGCGTACGAAGGATTGATGGCAACGGCCCGCTCCAGGGCGCTTGCGGCGCCGGCGTAATCTTTATTGTTGTAACGCAAAAGACCGAGTTCAAAGAACGTGCCGCTGTCATTGGGCGCCAGGGTCGCGGCGGCCTCCACTGAAGTAATGGCATCTTTGAGATTGCCTTCATTGACCTGAATCTGCGCCAAAAGATAAATGGCGTTGGTGTAATTGTTTTTCTGCTGGAGAGCTTCGTCTACATATTGTTTCGCCTTACTATTGTTACCCTGGGTGGCTTCCAAACGCGCCAGCGTGTAGAAAATTGCCGGACCTTTGGGATTCTCCGTGAGCGCCTTATTATAGGCGCTTGCGGCGCTCTCATAGGCATTCTGAATCTTCAGAGGGACGACCGATTCGTACACCTGGCCAAGCGCGAGCCAATTCTGGTAATCCGAACCGTCAAGCGCCGCGGCTGTCTGCGCGTGACCTAACGCCGAACTGAACAGTGTTTGAAAATTGCTTCGCAGAACGTCTTGGGACGAGCTGGACGCGTTTTGTGACAAAAGGCTGGAAAGTTTAATCAAATCGAGCTGGGAA
>JAGWZX010000048.1 GCA_018968805.1 Patescibacteria group bacterium
GTTTTCTGTCGTCTTTTCGCGGCTAAACCGCCAAACGAAAGGGCTTGAACTATGCCTGATGATGATGCCTGTCCGCAATTTCTTGCCGAACGCGCTCAATGGCGCGCGAAGCAGCTTCCTGGCCACCCAAACCGAAAGAGATGCCGAGAGCGATGGCGATTGCCACTACCACGCCGGTAAAGAGAGTTTGGATAAACGGCGCGGCCACGCCAAGTTGGAATAGGGCCGCCAAAATGGCGAAAATCCAAATGGCCCAACGCGTCATCGTTCCGGCGAAATTCGCGGAATGTATTCCTCCGGCCGCTGCGGCGCCCGACACGACTTTCTGCATCGCTTCTGCAATAACCGCGCCCACTATTATGATAAGCGCGGCTACGATAACCTGCGGCAGGTAGAACAGCACCACCTGCTGAAGGAAAGTGTTAACCTGAGTCAAACCCAACACTTCAAAAGAAGCGACCAAAAAAACCACGATGACAAACCACTCGACCAAACCGCCCAAAAAAGCTCCGGAGTCAAGATTAAAGCCGGCGCGCTTCAAATAAGTGTCTACCCTCGCACCCCGAAGAGCGCTGTCAACTTTAATGGATCGGATAATTTGCGCGACCACCTTTCCCAACAAACTGCCGACAAACCAGCCGATAAGGAAGATGATGATTGCGACTATGAGATTGGGAACGAATCTGGCAAAACCCATCCAAATGTCCTGGAAGGAACTTTGCAAAACCACACTCCAAGTCTGTAACATATTTATATTAATTATAAATATCTGATAATACCGCGTAAATCGACCTCATTAATGATAAATCTGGCTTGAATTGTACCATTTTTAAAACAACAGACGAAAGGCCGCCTGGGGATAGAAAAAAACCGTAATTCTCCTTGCAAAACGAACGCATTCGCCTGTGGAAGTTTTTTAAATAGCCGGAGGCAATCCTATCCGATCCAAAAGGACCATGTGCGGATAGTCCAAAATATCGCGAACCAGCTTGTCATACATGCCGAGCCGATAACTAAAATCCGCCGTTTGAAAGGCGGCATAACGCAACTCCTTGCCGATTTCCGCCTCGAAATTGCGGACAACGCCCTCAACGGCCTTCATGCGCAAATTATCCCCCACCACGAGAATATCCACCCTGCTGTCCGAATCATGCGTGAAGACTCCGGCCACAATAATTACTTTAAGCCGGCCGGTGGAATTGAACCGCCTGATAATTTCACTGTGTTTAATGAGTACGTTATTGATGAGGAGCTTCTGCAATGCCGGCAGATAAGGAAATTGGGGGTTTAAAATCCAGCCGCCAATTCTTTTTTTCCTGCTTGTTCCTTTTTCATTGCGCTTGGTATGGCCGATTCCCAAAAAACGCTTGCCTTTAACCATGCCCATTTTGCGCAAGAGATGGACTTCCCGCCGCACCGTGGCAGAGGAAGTTTTTGCGCGCGCCGCGATATCTTCCGGACCAAACGACTGATCGGGGTTGAACAAAAACAGCCGTATAATCTTGACCTTCGCTTCACTGCCGAAAAGTTTTGCTAGAATTTCCATGGGCAATAAGACGCATTGTATCACCGCGATTAAGAAGCGCCAGGGTTGACAGTATTATATGATTGATGTTGCATAATATCCGGTACGCTAACTTTTTTGTTCTGCATTATCGGTGGCATCATCGTGGCGGTCGGCACCCATGAAGAAGACGGGCGGCCAGATTGGACTTTGCTTTGAAAGCTGATCCCTGTCCGGACTAGATATTCCGGATTTTATTTTCACCAAAAAACCGCCCTCTGGCGGTTTTTTGGTGAAGTCATCAGTTCATCTATCCTTCCGAAACGTCAGGATCTCGCTAAAACAAATCGGAATTTATTGTAACTGCGGAGAGTGCCCCATCCGCTCTGCGGCGGGGATGAATCCAGAGCGAAAAGTTGCGTCGGCGGAGCCGACTCCTCTACAACAAAGTTTGCCCTGATGCCTCGCCCAATACCCGCCGAGGCTTTGCGAGGGAACGCTTGGTTCTCGGGATTGGACGAGGCCAAACTTTATTTTAACTCGACTTTTCCACCGGCTTCTTCTATCTTCTTTTTGAGCTCATCGGCTTCCGCTTTCTTCATACCCTCTTTGAGCATCTTGGGAGCGCCGTCAACTAAATCCTTGGCCTCCTTGAGACCGAGGCCGAGCGCCTCTTTAATCACCTTAATAACGGCAATCTTCTGGGCGCCGCCATCTTTGAGTTCCACATTGAACGCGGATTTCTCTTCCCCGCCCGCAGCGGCGCCGGCGGCCGGCGCCGCTGCGGCCACAGCCGCCGCCGACACGCCGAACTTTTTCTCCAACAATTTAACAAGCTCGTTAAGATCGAGCACCGACATTTTCTCAATTCCTTCAACCAGATCTTTGAACTTGGCGGGAACTTCAACTTTTGTTTCCTCCATATTCATTCGTATTGATAAGCTAATAATTAAACCTTTTTCTTGGCAATACCGTCCAAAACCATGACCAACCCCTGTATCGGTGAATTGATCAGATTTGCGAATTGCGCCAAGAGAGTCTGTCTTGGCGGGATCAAAGCCAAAGCCTTGGCTTCTTCTCGGCCGATAAATTTTCCTTCAAATACGCCCCCGAGAAGCGAGACCCTTCCTTCAAATTTTTTCTGGAAGGAAAAAGCCTCTCGTGTCGGCGCCAGCTGGTCATCGCTCCAAGCAATACCGAGTTCGCCGGCAAGTTCCGGAACGGTGCCCGCGAAACCTGCCTCGCCAAGAGCTTTCTTGGCCAACGTTTTCTTGGACACAAGATACGATACTCCCGAGGCGCGCAACGCGCGACGCAACTCGTTCGCATCCGCCACGGAAAGTCCGTGGAAATTCACAAAAGCAACGGATTTGGCTTTTGATACCGCTTTGAGTCTTTCCAATAATTCTTTCTTCTTTTCTTTTGAGAGTGGCATAGATTTTTCCGCGCGAAATCATGCTTCCGCGCCTGTTTACGACCTTTGAAGGCTAGGGGGCGGCAATTGTCCGCCAAAACCTCGGCAGGGGCCTTGCGGCTTATTAAAGCTTGCGCTTCCTGTCCCGACGACTTCGTGTCGGGACCCCGACTTTTGACTTGGTCAAACCGTCAGGGCTGTCTCCGGCCTTATGAAAGAGAATCCTAATGTAGGGACGATTAATTGTCAAACTAACCCTGTGGCGCAGATGAAGTAAACAAAGCGCCAGGCTGCCAGGGTGTTCCGAGCCGCGGCAAGACGAAACGGTCTAAACCGACATAACCGGCGACTTTCCAAGCTAAAATCAAACCTATGCTTAAGGTGAAAAGAATCGGATTGGTGCTCACCGTGCCGGCCAAAAGATAGTTGAGATTCATGAACAAGCCGAAGAACGCGGCGACGCCGGTAAAAATCCCGACAATCAAAGCGACGCCGACCAAAAATTCTCCCCACGCCACGAGATAGCTCCAAGCGGCCGGATGGACCAATACGACCGTCCGAATAAACCAGGCATACCAACTTTGAACATCGGGATGCGCGCCGGCCGCCTTGGCGAGAGCGCCGGAAAGAAAACCGGAAAGCGCCGAGCCTGCGGACGGACCCGTCCAAGCCTGATCAAATAATTTTTCCCAACCCGCGGAAAGCCACTGGTAGCCCACATAAAGACGCACTAATAGCCAGAACCACGCGCTACCGGTGCTACCGAAGAGAATTTCCGCCGCCTTTGAATCGGAAAACTTTTTTATGTTCGTCATGATGAAAATGCGATACTATTAAAACTTATAAAAGAATACACCATTTTCCTTGAAAACGGGAGCGCGGCGCGGCAAAGCGAAAAGGTAGGAGGCCAGACGCGTGCCGGCTCTCGCTTCCCTTTCCAACTTACGTTCCAACCGAGCCATTATGTACGGAACGCCGAAAATCGTCACCGCGCTGAAACCGGACAAATCGCAATTCCAAAAATTACCCCGATGGATGAAGGCGCGATCCGCAAGGCCGGCCTTGCGGATCGCGCGCCGAGACCACCAGATCAGAAACGGATTGTGCTCATAACCGTGCGCGACGGCTCCGGCGCGCGCCAGAGCGATAACAACCTTGCCGTTGCCTGATCCCAGATCGATAGCGCGCTCGCCGGATATAATGCGGAGGCGGCCTATCGCGCTCCGGAGAGCGCGGTCCCGTGTTGGAAGAAATATCGGGCCGCGTTTAAGAGAGACGAGCGCTATCGCTCCTGATAAAATCGCGATGAACGGCAAAATGAAACCTTGCACGACAATTAGCGGCTGCCGGATTCGACTTGCACTTTTGCCGACAAATCCGGCCCGGAGACTTGCGCTTCGTAAAAACCGACAACAACAAGAAACGCCAGGCCGAGAGAAATCATTCCCACGAATCCCGCTGTGAACTTTAATGCTTCATTATTCTTGAACGACATAAGCGTTTTGAACGGCAAAATAAAACACGAACGGAGCAAACCATTAAACGCCCTGCTCTTCGCGTGCGATTGAGTCGGCCAAATTGGCATTATTATCAGCCCGCGCCGTCTTAACCGCCTTATCGTAATACGCATTCGCGTTCGCTTTGTCTCCCGTGCTCCGGTAATAACGGGCGACATAGGTCATTAAATCCACGCTTTGGGGATTATTCTTGAGACCCAGAAGAAGAACCGGCAACGCCTTGGCCTGGCCTCCTGGATAATCAGAACTGGTATAAAGAGCGCGCAGATCCTCGTAAGCCTGCACGTAATCAGGCTTTAATTGAATGACCTTTTTCAGATTTGATTCGGCCTCTTGCGGATTCTTGTCGTAAAACTGATAGATATCGGCCCTATCGGCGAAAGAAACGTAATTATCGGGCCACGTGGCGGCAGTGAAATCCAATATCGCAAGCGCAGATTTATAATCAGAAAGAATTTTTCGCAATACGGCCAACTGCAACCACTTGTTAAGATCGTGCGGATTTTGTTTCAGGGCGGCCGAGATGGTGGCTATATTTTGCTTTGCCACTTGTAACGCCGCCTGGTCAAGGTGGCCGTAATCAGTCACGGTCGTATCAAGATTCGGCAGCCGCGCGGCAAACGAACTGTTGTCATTACTCAAAACCTTAACTGTATAATTCCCCGCGCCGCCGGACGGCTCTATGGCCACGCCTGTGGAGGTGGCCGCGCCTTCGTTTGTTAAGGAAACCGGCGAACGCATGTCCCGGTAAATATAAACAGTTAAGGCTGCCGCGGCAACCACCACAACCGCCCCGCCGATAAGATTCTTGCTTTTCGTCATGTTGAAGATTTTATAAGAAAATCGTTTTTAGCGCAATAAAGTTTGCCGCCCGTCCCATTCCCGCGGCAAGCCGTTCCCTCGGGA
>JAGWZX010000049.1 GCA_018968805.1 Patescibacteria group bacterium
GGTGCCGGTGTTGGCAATACCAACAATATCCTGACCCTTGAGAATATAGGGAATGGTGCGGTCCTGGATCGGAGTCGGCTCCTTATAGCCTTTGGCAATAATATTTTGTTTCAATCGGACATCAATGGGAAAATCGGCAAACGTATGTTCTGGCACGTAGCGGCCGGCTTCTTCGGTTACCACCGCTTTGTTGATGAATCGGGAAATATCAATGTGCTCGCCGCCGCTCCTTCCATAATTTTTTCCGCCGCCGCGAAATGAATTTCGGCCAAATGGTCTGCCGCCGTAATTGCCGGCGCCACGGCTTGCGCGGTGACTGCCCGAAAAACCGCCGCGATTTCTGTTTGCGCCGCCAATATTGGGCTTTATAAAATTCCCCGAGTTCATTAGCTTACAATAATATATTAAATTTTTTATTTCGTCAAGTGAAAACACTCCGGCTTACGCATCAAAATCTGGATGACTGGCTAACCGATAGAATTATTACAACTGCCAAACAGCACAACACCGAAATACTCTTTCGGAAACATTCAACCTGCTCTTGTCCCCGCGAGGAATCGAAACTTACAGTTTCAGTCCCCTCATTGGATTTTTGCTTCCCAGCATCGCGGGGTCGCAAACAACACTCAATGAGACCTCGGTTCCTCGACGCCGCGCCATCCTTGGCATGGCTCGACCGTCACTCACTCCGTTCTTGTCCCCCCGCGAGGAATCGAACCTCGATTACAAGATCCGCAATCTTGCGTCCTATCCGTTGAACGACGGGGAGTTTCATTTCCATCAACCAACACCGATAACTTAGCACAAACGGGCAAAAACCAAAAGAGCCGCTCTATTCGAAAATATTCGCAGATTAGCATCAATCAGTGTATTACTATGGCTAAAAGCCAAGATACTCCATGATGCGACGCGCCACTGGTTCGGCGTGCTCTTCTTCTGGAACGTGCGCCCGAATGCGGTCGCGCACTTCGTTGGCGTCAACGTCAATAATCGGGATAACAATGTACGGCATCGTCTTCTTTTTTGATTTCAAAATGATTTTTTGCTCTCCGTAACGATCCTCCACCCAAAAAGAATCCAGTGTTGAGTAATGATAATGCACTCGTCCTTCTTCGATACCGCGGTCATCAATTCTTATCTGCTGAAGATGCGGCTTGCGTTTGGAGTACATCATGAGGACCACGAAGGCAAGCGCTATGAAAACAGCGAAAAGCACATCGTTGAAAAGAACAGCTGTCACCGCCATGGAAACAGCGATAATTCCTACCGCCCAATACCAGTCGGGGCTTTTCTCCCGATAGACGTATTCGTGAACGTGCCAAACCAGCGGCTCCTGTTTCGCCATACTGTACATTATACCCTCATAACTTTTGCGTGCAAAAGTCAGGAGAACAGGTAGTTTAAAGCATGATGAATTTTTTGCTCGCGCGCGCCGTCAAATTGATGTTGCCGTTTTTGGTAATAGCCAAACTATCTTCAGTGCGCACGCCGCCGACTCCTTTAATATAGACGCCCGGCTCGCAAGTGATCACTTCGCCGACCTGGAGCGCAGCGGTTTGTTTGGGGCTAACAACCGGCAATTCGTGCACGGCCATGCCGATGCCGTGGCCGGTTGCGTGGGTAAAATGTTTGGCAAAGCCAGATTTTTCAAGCGACTCGCGGCAAACTGCGTCCAGCGCATGAGCGGAAATGCCGGCCCGGGCGGCACGACAGCCCGCGTCCTGCGCCGCCCGCACCGCTTCATACATTCTAACGAGGCGCGGCGAAACTTTTCCGACAGCAACCGTCCTAGTCATGTCGGAAACATAGCCGCGATAGGTTGCGCCGAAATCAATCACCACAAGCTCGCCACGTTGTAGTTTTTTACCAGTCGGCACGGCATGAGCGGCCGCGCCGTTCCGGCCGGAAGCGATGATCGGCGGAAACGCAATGCCGTCCGCGCCGCATTCAAAAAGCAGATTTTCCAGAAGTCGGGCGAGCGACTTTTCTGTTGCGCCGGCACGGACATGCGGCAGGAATTTTTTGAACGCGGCGCAGGAAATAGCGGCGGCTTTTTTGAGAAACTGGAGCTCCGCCGCGTCCTTGACGCGGCGGAGCTCGGTCAAAACGCCGCTTTCGTTCACGATTTTTAGGCCGGGAAATTTTGCTTTGACTTTTTCCGCCGTAGCGTAGGAAACGGCGGCGCCGTCAAGCATGACGGCGCCGCCGCCCTTCGGCAAAATCTTCCCCAAAACATCGCCGAATGACTGCTTGGCAATATCAACAATTTCAAATCCGGCCGCCTCTTTTTCCGCTTCAATCAAGTAGCGTCCGTCAGTCAAAAGCGTTGCCTTATTTTTCGTAATCAAAAGATGCGAATCCGAGCCGCTGAAACCGGAAAGCCATCCGGTCGCCGGCTGGCCGGAATTTTCGCCGTTCGGCAACCAAAAAACATCGGCCGTATGCCGGCGCATCGCCGTCCGCAACTGTTTTAATCGCGACAGTGTCATGGCAAGAGCGGCCGCAAATCATCGGCGTTCAGCTCATAGGCGCGCACGAACGAATCGTCAACATGAGCGTACAAAATCCCCCGCCCCGCTCCGAGCGGAACAAATTGGCTCGCGAAAGTAATCGTGCGCGCTTCGCTGTCGCGAATGAACGGCTCGGGTATTACCCAATCAATCTTGCCCTGTTCGTAGTCGTAGATAAAAAGACCGACTGAAAAAATGCCGTACACTGTTTCGCCGCCAATTATCTTGTTCGCTTCCCTGCCATTGATGATTCCCAAAAGTTTTGACCCGCCCAAGTCAATGAAGGACCTCGGCAAAACCGGCCCAGGCGAAGCGTGTCCGGCAATCCAGGGAATTTTCCACTCTGCCGGATGAAAAACAGTTTTGCCAAATATCCACGGCTTTCCCATATCCTCGGCAATTGCAGTTTTAATGACAGAATAAGAAGTCTTGCCGTCACGGCTGCTTGATTCAACCAAATTGTAGCGAAATCCTTTTTTGTTGATTGGCGCTATGGAAACTTCCTTTGCTCCTTCGTCACCGACATGCGCGAGAGTGGGATCGGTCATTTCAAGCGAATTTAAATCCTTGCCGACCGCGTGGCCGAGGTGAATCAAGGTCTCCGCGATCTTCTTGTTATTTTTATCTATCTTTCCAATCAAGGGAATCGTGAAATACAAATTGAGCAAACCGGCCTGCTCGTCAATCCAAATGTCCGGGTCTTCCAAGCCGATAAAATCATGCCCGCTATCCGCTAAACTCGCGATAACTTTTTCCTCATTCGCAATCAGGAGCCGCTCGCCGATATCAAACCCGCCGCTCTGATCCTTCCTCGCAAAGTGTAACTCGCTTCTGTCCTGAAAACCCTTTTTACCCACATCACCCACGCGGCTTACGACACATCGGATAACTCCGCTTTCATAATTGTCAGCGGGGTTGAGAGCAAGCGCCATCACATGCCTGAACCGCGCGTCCGCCACGGCGACTTTCCCGGGCAGTTCCCTGTAGAGTGTTTCAGTTTGCATATAATTCGGATGGATTTGGAAAATAATTAGCGTCTAATTACGTTTGGATTCGGACCGCTTATTGAGCACCCACCTTACCGACCTGCTTATCGGCTTGTCCTTGCGATGAATACAGCCGATCCAGCAACACGGCCGGCGCATTCCTTCTTTGAGCTCGGAAACCACGCGCGCGACGTGCTCCTTTCTGGTTTCCGGCGTTTTAACGGAAATCGTCCAGCAAATCCATTCATTCCTCGCGAGCGGCGTAATGTCTTCCCATTTTCCGCGCGCGTTCTTATCAACAACAAGAGATTTCCTCAAGTCCGCCGGCAATTTGTGCACAGTGCCGCTTGATATTTTTAATGTTGCCATAATTTTACTTTTACACCGATGGTACGGACTGTACTTATATATTACCACCAGCGCTAATCACAATTCATAACTTGCGTGCGGTTCGCAGGATTAGACATTGTAAGAAATGGCCGCCCACCAAAATTTCAGACGCAATCGTTGCATATCAACAGAACCAACTCATACAAGCACGAAAAACGCAATCGCTCCGTAAACCAAAAGCAGACACCGAGCCTGCATTAAATCACAGCGTTACGAACGGAGGAACAAGGAAGTGCCTGAAGAAAAATAGGTAACGCGACCGGCAAACGCATCGGAGGGGCTGATGATATCACAACGGACCGTGTTTGCGCGCTAGGAAGTACGCGCTAGGCCCAAACCACATCCCGCGCAAGGGCTTCTGGAACGCACCCTCAAGCGAGAGCAGGAATTCCGTCGGGAAAATTCTCTTCAAGACAGGCGATCGGAAGTTTGACACGCTCCTCGCCTCGATGATAGTGAACCCTATGGTCGTCAGGATAAGCGAAATATCGCGCGGAACGTGATTGACGAAAGAATTACGCGAAGAGACATCGTCGTCGCGCTTGCCTCGCAAAATCCTAAGAACGCGATTCTTGAAGTGGTATTTGTTCGGTATCTCGAGGATAAAATACCCTCCTGGTTTCAGAACCCTGTATATCTCCCGTATGGCTTTCTCCGGATCATGGATATAGTGGAATACGCGGGTGCAAACGGCCGTGTCAAAAGTGTCGTCCGAAAACGGCATACGCTCCGCCGTTCCGACGGAAAACTCGGCATAGAGCGTGCCGACCAAGCTCTTCTTGGCATGCTTGAGCTGTTCGGACGACGGATCAACGATCGTGATGCGATTCGCTCGCTCTTTATAGACCTTGGCGATTCTTCCCGTGCCGCCGCCGATATCGGCGAGCGATCCGACGGATGGTATGCGCGACAAAAGCGCGGCGACAGCCATTTTGTCGGCCCTATCTTCATACTCGCGTCCCTGCCAGAACGCCCCGTAATCGTATCCGTCGTAGTGCGCCATGTTTGCCGTTTTATGCGGTCACCCGGTTTCGCCGGTATCTTAGCATATCAACCCCAATTTGGTGGCGTTGTAATACGATGATAATTTTGTGCCGAATCGCCGTTCCGAAATTCTTGCAAGCTCCCTTGGGTTAATGTCGCAAAATTCGGCACGACGGCCGGCTGTTTTGACGGCGGATTGGCCGAGAGCGACGCTGGTCCATTCGCAAGCGGACCGAACAAACAAGTAAAGATAAACGGACGCGGCAACGAAAGTAGCGGCGAACATCAGGGGGATATTTTTATTCATGCCTCCAGAATGGTAAAGAGTGTCTGTAAAGATTCTGTAAATTACGGTTATCGGGTATTTCAAGAAAAACGTTCATGCGGTATATTGGTATACGCTCGCCACAACCCGGTGACCGAGCATGCGATATGGAATCACTTATAATCTTTTCGGC
>JAGWZX010000133.1 GCA_018968805.1 Patescibacteria group bacterium
TGATATAAAGAAATTTCTTGCGGATATAAAAAAATATCGTGATTTTGTTGAACAAAATCAATTTAATACAGCACAAAGGAAAAAAGCTCTGAATGATTTCTACGAAGGTCATCTGGGTAGTTACACAGCGTCTAACGGTAGCTGCGACCTAGATGTTTCGGTACTGTCTAACTAATAAAAATGAAAGCGAGAACACTTTTAATTCTTGGGTTTTTGCTTATCCCGATTTTCTCATTTGCAAGCGGGACTCATGATTCGTGTTCAAGAACTGGTTACACCATCGCTACAATTAACGGTGTTTTTACAGGCGACAAAGAAGCAAAGGCTAACATGATTGCGTTACAAGATATTTTGGGTTTCAATTGGAACAACCAAGAAATCAATTATCAATACCTCCTCAACCCCTCTCACCTCGCCGGGGTTGGCGACTTGCTGATGGCCGCATATCAGAAATATTTTGATGACGAGACGGTGCGGGATTACGATTTGATTGAAATGCTGAAAGCGGCCAGCGAGAAGGTGGCCACCCAAAAACTCTTACTCGTTGCCCATTCACAGGGCAATTTTTATGCTAACAGTTTTTACGATACAGTGGCTGGGAAGGCCGGCGGGGTGCCGACGGAGTCAATCGGCGTTTACTCAGTGGCTACGCCGTCTGGCCGCGTGGCGGGCGGAGGCGATTGGCTGACTTCAGATACCGATAAGGTTATCGCCGGCGTCATCGGGCGGGCGCCTTTCGGTAAGATTATGCCGCCGAATACGCACATTGAATTGCAAAACGGCGACAGCCCGCTGGGACACGGCTTTTCCGACATTTATCTGAAATACCAAGGCGACAGGATAATTTCCGACATTGAATCCTCGCTTGATAAACTCCAAACGAACAGCATACAAGTTGCCGATGGGCTCTGCCTCGCTCCGCCAAAACTTTCAGTCGCCCACAAGGTGGAAGGGGCGGCGCTTGCCGTGGCCGACCCTGTCGCCAGCGTCAGCCGAGATGCGATTGTCGGCGCCACCGGAGCGGTTTACGGTCTGGGAAATTTTGTCGGCAATGCCG
>JAGWZX010000134.1 GCA_018968805.1 Patescibacteria group bacterium
ACATATATTGCCCATGCCGAGGACGAGGAGCGGCGCAAAGAAGGGCGCACCTTCATACTCTGGGGCATTTTGTTTGTCTTTATAATGATTTCGGTCTGGGGTATTTTGAGTATTTTAGTCAACTCATTCGGCACGAGCAACAATTCCTCCGCGCTTATACAAAACGCTTTCTTCAACGGCAAGGCGCCAAATCAAAACAACGTTCCGTCTTTGCCGCAAACGCCGACGATCATTGATTTTATCAACCGCGTCAACGCCATCGGTCCCTACGTTCTCGCTTTTTTCGTGAGCATTGCCGTTTTTATCATTATTTTCGGCATCGTGCGTTACGTGCGCGAGGCGGCCAACGAAGAAAAACGCGCCGAAGGCCGTCAGTTCATCATTTGGGGCATCATTTTTGTTTTCGTGATGCTTTCTCTATGGGGTCTCATAAACATTCTGGTGAACACTTTCAGTCTTAGCAGTAATAACATGCCGGTTATACCCGCTTTACCAACCCTTTCCTCATAAGCCGAACATCCGGCGCACAGTAAATTTAGTATTTGAAATGGCAGAATTGACACGCGGCCTGGCGCGTTTCGCGCCAGGCCGCTGTTTCAAAATCAGGAGATTTATCCGAATATTTTCTGAATCGTTCCCGAAAGAAAAGAATCGATATTGGTCAAGATATTCGCGTCTCCCGATTGATCTTGTTTTTTCGCCGCCGTCACCCTGGCTCTTCCGCCGCCGCCAGTCGAGGGAAGTTTCGGCGTAGTGGGGGAAACAGCATTAGCCACGCTTGCAGTTTGTGTCGTCGGATTAACCGTTGACGGTACGGTACCTCCTCCCTGCGTGGGAGTAGTATAAGTGTATTGTCCTGGAATTGTACCACCGGTGGCGCTGTATGATACTGGACCATACCCACCCGGCACAGTCCCTCCTCCTGGTGTATTACCGACTATCGTATAACCTCCCGGCACAGTCCCTCCTCCTGGTGTATTACCGACTATCGTATAACCTCCCGGCACAGTCCCTCCTCCTGGTGTATTACCGACTATCGTATAACCTCCCGGCATTG
>JAGWZX010000050.1 GCA_018968805.1 Patescibacteria group bacterium
TTCGGCATTATAAGCCGGCATGAATACCGTTATGGCCGGATTTTTTAAAGCGGGATCCATGTTTTGGGTATGAGGTCGGGGGAATCGCGGCGGGGATCGTTAAACCATTGTTTCGGCGCGATGACGGTCTTGTCGTTATGGCGGTTTAGCCAGGCCGCCCACCAGCTGAAAGTGGAATTGGCGATGATGTTTGCTTTACAGCCGCTCATGAGCGCGAGTTCCTCGTAGTCGGCAATGTCCGGCGCCGAAACGAATTCGGTGTCGTGCGTTTTCGGGAAGTTTTCTTTGGCCCAGGCGATGTCGTCGGAAAAAATGAAGAAACGGGCATCCGGCGATTTTTTCAGGACGGTATCGCAAGCTTCTTTATAATAACTCACTGGCAGGGTGCGCATCACTTTGGCGATTTTTGAGACGCCGACATAGTCGCCGCGCCGGATATGGACGCTTGCCGGATAGCCGGCGCCGGCTATTTTTTTGGCCACGCGCTCGGCGGCCGGAGAGAGCGGCTCTTTCGGGGTAAATTCGTGGCGGATAACACCCGCGTTTTCCTCAAAATATTTTTCATTTTTCCAATGGCCGACAAAGTAGCCGTCGCTTATGGCGAGCACGCGCGGCTCAAATTGCTCCGTTGCGACGTTGGAATCAAAATCCGGCGAGCGTTCCAGGATTTTTTTCCGCAGAAGCCGGGGGCGTAAGCGGTCAAGCACTTTTTGCGGCACCGAACGGTAGGCGGCGATTTCTTTCCGGTCGGCTTCCGGAGCGGTAATGTTGAAATGATGTAATCCGAACGAGCGCCCGCTTTGATTTGTCTGCCGCAAATACGACGTGTCCAGTTTGAGCGGCACATGATAAATTAGCGACAAATTGCGCCCCAGCGCGTACTGGAACATCTGGTTGCCAAGCCCGCCTTCCAATTTAACGATTATCATTTTTACGACCTATTAAATATGAATTACCAGGCAGATGGCTGATGGCCGACTGTTTCCAGTCATACCGGCTGTATTTACGGGCCAGATTTCTGAAGTATGATTTATTATCTATGTTGTCAAAAAAGTCCTGGTAGGCGATTATCACGTATTTGCAGGCAGTCATTATTTGTTCAATATCATTGCGTGCGGAAATGGATATTTCCGACAAAGACCATGTGGCGATAAACAGATCGGGCTTTACGGTCAACGAAAGCTGTTTTTCCACGTCGCTCTTTTTTGACAATAAGACCACGGTTTTTTCATTGAATGGTCTCGGCGTGTGGAATATGCGCAGATCAATTTTCAGGTGCGAAAGAAAATATTCCTGGAGGAAAGAGAACTCAGCAAAGTCTTGGATTATGGACAGTCCTTTGAATTCAAGCTGATACAGCAGGCGCGTAAAACTTCCGTAGCCTCCGCCGAATTCAAATGTCACCGATAATTTTCTTAAATCAACCTCGGGGAACGCTTCCACAAGCTGCAGAAGATTATAGGCGTGGTGGATGAGATTTCCGCTGCTTGCTGGATAGCCTGGGTATCTTGGCGGGTCGCCTATATCAGATTCCTTCAATCCCTCCCGCCACACGCTCCAATGTTTTGAGCGTCTGAGCTGGTCGAGCTCTTCTTTCCTTGCCTGATGGAACATCGTGTATTGTATCATCGGCCAGTTTATGAAGAGACGGGGGTCTTTTGATAATACATCGGCGCGAAGCGCGGTTATGTTTTTTGTCCATGCAGTCAGCGCGCTTTCATCGGCTGATTCCGTTAGGGAGCGAAACCGGTCGCGCAGTTTTTCAATGTGTTTCTTTTCTTCAGTGTTTGCCGGTTTAAATTTCCGGAGATTTTTCCATTGGTTAAAATTTGAATAGCGCCTGGCCTTTTCAAGATATTTTTGAAAATACCGCAAGATTCTGGCTTGAACGACAGCGAAGTTCAATCGGCGTATGATTTCTCCGTTTCTCCCGATCGTTCCGCCCTTCACCTTTATCGGCCGGTTGTTCAAGCGTTCAAACCATTGCCGATCGCGCTGTATGTACTGGACGTCCCGCGTATCAATAAGTTTTAGAAACGGCTGCATAAACCGGCGGGATATGTCCGAGAGCGATTCGGCGTTGACCGCGCGCAATTCCCGGATTGTCAGTGATTCTACGCCCACTCTGTGAAAATAGTATGTATCCGGTACCACGATAAATTTAGATCCGTTGGCGATTTGTTTTAAGCTGAAGCCCCACGCCTCATTCAGTCCTTTGCCGTATTCCCAATATCCGCCGATTTTTTCCCATGATTTCTTGGTGTAAAGGTAATTGCCGCTTGCCGCCGGATTTATAGTGCCGGCCATAAGGTCGGAGAGCGTCAGTATTCCATCGTTAAAAATCCATCGGTGACTTATATTTCTTATGTTTTTCAAAAAGTAACGTATTTCGCCGAATGCCGCAATATCCGCACCGCGCGTTGTCAAGGGTGCTTTAAGCTTGCGGATGCTTTTTGCGGCGAGCATATTATCCGCATCCAAATTAAATATAAGTTCGTTGCGGGCGGCGTTAATTCCTATGTTCCGAGAAGCCGGACAGCCGCGATTTTCTTCGTTCGCGAGCGCGACGATTTCCGGATGTTTCTTGACGAGCCCGGCGATTATCTCGGCGGTCCGGTCGGTTGAAGCATCATTCACGATGATTATCTCGTCGCCCTGTTCAAAGTTTCCGGAGTATATAGACTCAACAGCTTCTTCTAGTGTTTCCGCGCAGTTGTATGCCGGAATGACGAAACTGATATGTTGGTTCATGATTTTATTTTTGCACCTCCGCAAACAAAGAATCTGGTTTAAATGTCACGCCGCCTTTTCCGTCAAGGGCGTATGTCTCCCATTTTGGAATAGAGCTTTTAAAGGCGCTCACGATATGAAAATGCTTGAAGCCGGCCTTTTCAAGGATTTTACGCAGAGAGTGCCTGTCATACATCCAGCGGTGTATTTCGCCGCTGCCGCGGAAGACGCACTCTTCATAATTTTTGAATTCTTTCCTTAAAATAAATTTCAGTAAAAGTCGGCGCCAGGCCGATAACGATAGGATGTTTCGGGTAAAAATTTTCGCCGTGCGCACCTTCCCGTTGCCAGTGAAATGATTCTTAATGCTCCGCGCTTCTTCTCCAACGCGCCGGTAGACAAATGATTCATTGGAAAAATTTCTGTGCAGGTATTCCGCCATCAGGCCCCCGCTTTTGGTCCGCACGACCTGGTCATACAACTCAAGCATCATCCATTCGTAGTTTTTTTCGTTCTGTTCGGTCGGTTTTATCTCGGCCGCTTCCAGCGCATCAAGATACTCTTTGGTTATTTGTTCAAGATCTGGTACTACAATTCGTAGAACACCGCCCGGAGATAAGATCCTGCGGCATTCCTTTATGAATTTATCGGCGTTCTCCGGAGACAGATGTTCCAAAACGTGCGAGTTGTATAATGCCGAAAATGAATTGTCATCGAACGGCAGGCCGTTTCTTACATCTACCGTCATGACATCGGGTCCCGTTTTTACAATATCAATGTTTACCCAATCTTTTTTGTGGTAGCGTTTGCCGCACCCTATATTTAATAATTTTAATGTTTCCATTATCAATTTTTAACCGCTATTCTTCCGGTATAATCTATTCGGTTCAGCAATATCCGCAGGTTGTTTTCTTTTGCGTACAAATCTACCGCTTTTTTCGATCCCGCCCAGTGCCCGTAATCATCTATGATCAGCACTCCGTTCCTTGAAAGAAGAGGATAGAAGTGTTTCATTTCGTGATAAGTTGACGCGAACCAGTCTGTGTCAAGTCTGAGTAACGACACCGCCTCCGGCGCGATTTCAGGTACCGTGGACAATATATCGCCTTTTACGAACACCGTGTTATTTTCGTCAAAACCGGTCAAAGAAAGATTGTTTTTTACCTCTTCAATCGAAGAGTAGCACCAGACGGAATTGTCTTGACGTTTGTCCGATCGGGCCAGGAGTTCTCCGGCTTTGGTGCCTGAAACGTCAACGTCTTCATCTGATGGCGCAGTCATGCCGTCATATGTGTCGTACAGGTACAATTTCCTATTTTTAACGCCAAGCTGTTTTAAAGCAAGGGCGATTAACATCGCGCTCCCGCCCTTCCAAACGCCGCATTCTACGAAATCACCCGGCACGCCGGATGCCACGACATATTTTACGGACATGTATAAGGCGTACATTCTCTCTATGGAAGTCATTGTTGCGCCTTTGCATTTTTCATACAACCTGAAGAACTCTTCATCCATATCAGGAAATTTCGTTTTGTCGTCTCTCGCGTCTGCTTGTTTGCCTCCAAGCAGGATTTTTATTGCGTGCTTAAATGATTTCGGCATTTGTTATTTTACAACAATGTGTCCTCAAGGTTTTTCTTCGGCAACACATCAAGCAGGCTTCCCGGCGTGGCGTTGTAAATTTTTATACCTCTGGCATCGGCGTACTGTTTTATGTAGCGGTACATTTGCCACAAATTCAGGTACGATCGGAGCGTGACTTCAAGGGGATTGTGCCATTCATTATAGCCCTGTCGGGAGAGGGCGCTGTCTTTTTCATCGTAAAAATGTCGGGTCTCGCCGACATGGCGGATCCAGTCGTGGTCTATTCCCGCAAGGTTTATCTCTTTTACACCAAGATAAAGGGCGATAAACATTGCGGTATGGGGGCTGGTTTGAATCGCCGGCAACCGTCTTGCCAGGTTGATTTTCCGAACCGGCTTTGGGCGCATGGTCGCGAAGTAATAGAAGACGCGCTGTTTGGAGAAAAGCTTGTACTTATCAACGATCGGTTTGTCCGTCAACGCCACGAACACTTTTTGTCCCTCCGGCATTTTTTTGCCGGCGTCCTCAAACCAATCCCTGAATTGTTCGTCGGTTAACGGCGCGTGAGAGCCGGCGAAGACGTGATACTCCGGTTTAATGACGGAAAAGTCCGGGTGCAGGAAAAAATTACTAACGCTTATGCAAAACTCGCCTTTGAGTTTTTTCAAATCCATTTTATTGATTGAAGGGCCGGTGGCGAGGATGAAGCAGCGTTTGCCGGCGGCGGTGTTTTTTAGAGCGCGATTAGGCCAAAGGGCTTTGCGATCCCGAAAATACCACCACCACCAGTTGAGGTGTCCGCGCTCGGTGCGGAACCAGCCGGAAAGTTTCCGGCCTATTGTTCCGATAACAGGAAAAGACTTCAATTTTTTCCTAAAA
>JAGWZX010000135.1 GCA_018968805.1 Patescibacteria group bacterium
CACCTCAAGGAATGTGAATTCAGGTTCAATCACCGGAACGACGATCTGTATACGAAAATGTTGTCGCTTTTCAGAAGAAACTGATATGCTAACAGTGTTGCTATTCTAGTCTTGAACCATAAATTATATATGCAATAACGCTGTTTTCGTGAATAAATGGAGTTTCGTTTCTGTGACATGGAACGGAATCGTTGGTGCGGGTAATTCAATAACTGCATATATAAACGGGACTCCGTGCCAATCTGTGGGTCTTACCGCAGGGTCGGGAACGGTTAACAGTGACACTTCATACAATTTTGAAATAGGCGATTCTAGGGGTGCCAGTCTTTTTGGTGGAATGATTGACGACGTCCGCGTCTACAACCGCGCGCTCACCGCGAGCGAAGTCTTGCAGTTGTACAATATGGGGAAGTAAGGATTTGAATACCGCGGCCTTTTTTGATATGATTCGGCCGTGATCGCGCACAATGTGAAATCAAGGGCGGCCGAACTGGCGCGCGAGTACGGGCTGGACATGATAGTGCTTTTCGGTTCGCGCGCCGACGGCACGGCCTCCAAAAAGAGCGACGTGGACATCGCTTATGCCGGAAGCGGGCCTCTTTCATTCGACGAGCAATTGTCCGTCGGCGCGGAACTGGCGCGTTTTTACGGCACCGAGGCCGCCGACGTCGTCTATCTGAACAGGGCTTCGCCGGCGTTCATGTATCAGATAATGAAAAAGGCCGAACTCCTGTTCTCGAAAGACCCTTTGATTTTTCCGACCCTTTTCTCTTATGCCGTGAAAAGGCTCCATGAAAACATGTTTCTGTACGACCTGAAATTCGACCGGCTGTGCCGGGAATACGGCGTTTAAAAATAATTCAAAGACGGCCGAGGGTTACCCTTGGAAAAGAGGGGGAAGTAGGGGGCAAGTACCAAGACGACCGAGGGTTACCCTTGGAAAAGACGGCCGAGGGTTACCCTTGGAAAGAGCGGCGCACCGGTTAGAATCTCAACCTTCCTTCAAGGTTCAACCTTGAATTCAAGGTTGAACCTTGAA
>JAGWZX010000136.1 GCA_018968805.1 Patescibacteria group bacterium
ATATTAGCGGCGCCGATCTCTATCTTTACGGTCATTGGTGGTGCTGCAAACCATGCTGGGACAAAATGACCGCGGCTGGCGTGAAAGATGTATACCTTATGGAAGGCAGTGATCAATTGTTCAACAAACGTTGATATGTCGGTGTTATGCGCTTTAGTCTGCCTGGCGGCGTTTCTGATGTTTGAAGATTTTGTTTCCAATGACCCTTCGGGGTTCTTTTTCTTTTACATACCGGCTGTGCTAGAATGCGAACGTCTGGCGGTATCACTATGATTTAAGTTAATTTAATTTGGTTTGCTTTAATCTTACAACTTAAATCTGTTATCCTATGCAGGACAAACAAATTGAAAAATTAATAAAGGCCGAGGAGAAGCGGCAGAAAAAAGTCATCAATCTTATTCCCTCGGAGAATTATGTGTCGCGGGATGTTTTGACGGCGCTCGGTTCAATTTTTGACAACAAATACGCGGAAGGTTATCCGCGCGCGCGTTATTACGGCGGCCAGACCAACACCGATAAGCTCGAGGAGATCTGCCGCGAGCGGGCGCTCAAGCTTTTCAAGATTTCGCCGGACAAATGGAGTGTAAATGTCCAACCGCTTTCCGGCGCGCCGGCGAATCTTGCGGTTTATCTCGCGCTCGCGCCGCTCGGTAGCAAAATAATGGGCCTGCCGCTTTCTTCCGGCGGCCACCTGACCCACGGCCAGAAAGTTTCCATTACCGGAAAGGTCTGGCAACAGGTGCCGATTGTTTTGGATCCAAAAACGGAGTTGATTGATTATGGGAAAATGCAAGAAGATGCCGTCCGCGAGAAGCCCGCGGTTATTGTGGTCGGTTTTACGGCCTATCCGCGCATTGTCGATTTCAAAAAGTGCCGTGAAATTGCGGATAAATCCGGAGCGATTTTGATGGTTGACGCTTCGCATTTTGCCGGACTTATCGCCGGCGGCGTTTACCCGTCTCCTTTCCCGTATGCCGATGTCGTGACTACCACCACGCACAAGACTTTGCGCGGCCCGCGAGGCGCGATTATTTT
>JAGWZX010000051.1 GCA_018968805.1 Patescibacteria group bacterium
CCGCTTCAGCCAAGCGCAAACGTTTCTTTTCCCGGGCGCGGATTGTTTTGTCAACATGCAAATTTTCCCGGACCTTGTTTTTAAAGTCGGTTACATCCTTGAAGTCGCCAAGTTTTTTTACCAGCTCGTCTGAAAATTCCGGCAGCGCGCCGTCTTTACTGCCGGCAGTTTCATTATTTTCCTTGCCTCCGCCGCCGAGGCTTTTCCTGATTTCCAGGAGAAAATCTTCCAATTCTTTATCGGTTACAATCGCATCCTCGGTCGGTTTCTTGTTTTCAGCCGAAGCGATTGCCTTGTAGTCGGGCAGTTTCACTTCGCCCAACACAGAAAGCGTTATGTTAAATTGCAGCGGGTTATTGTCGGCAAGTTTTGTAATAGACACGCGGGGTTCACTCACCAGACGCAATTTTTTTTCTTTTATGATTTCCGGCAGCGCTTCCCGGACAGCCGCTTCCGTCGCTTCTTCAAGCACGGCGAATTCCCCGACTTTTTGTAAAGCGATTTTAGGCGGAACGTGGCCGGAACGGAAACCGGCTATGTCAATATGGGATGCTATATGGGTAAGCGCTTTTTCACGATACGTTCGAAGCGTTTCAAAAGGAACCTCCGCGATAATTTGGAGTTCCGATTCGGGAAGTGTTTTTTCCGATACGATTTTGTAATTCATAAGAAGTGCATAGGTTATTTAATGAAAAATTTCGGAGCCGGCGAAAGTACGATTGTACCGCGCAGTACGCCACCCCAGACGTAGAGGAAGGCAACGATGATGATGGCGCACAGGACGATCGCTCCGAACACAACCCAGAGTTTTTTTACTGATTGAGCCTTTATTTCCGGAGAGACCGGTACAAATGGTCTGGCGGAAGGCGTCGCGGGCGCGGTTTCTTTTGCCGAGGTTTCTTTAACAGGCGGAGCGATCGGTTTTGCGTTCGGTATGGCAGTGATGTTTTTCAGTTCATCGAGCGGAGTTTTATTGATAAACTCTGCCGTGCTCAAAAAAGGAAACACCGGTTCGGCGGGCAACTCGGGAGTTGCGAGGGTGGTGTTGAGTAATTTTTCTCCCGATTCATTCATTAGGTAAAGTATAACCCAGAAAATCGGCAGATACGCGGGTGTTTACGCAAGCAGTCTGACGAGAAGCAATGCCACGATGTTGAGAATTTTAATCATCGGGTTGATGGCCGGACCGGCCGTATCCTTGTACGGATCGCCAACCGTGTCCCCGGTGACAGCGGCCTTGTGAGCTTCGCTGCCTTTGCCGCCATGGTTGCCTTTCTCGATAAACTTCTTGGCGTTGTCCCACGCGCCTCCGCCTGAAGTCATGGAAATGGCGACGAAGAGGCCGGTAACGATGCTTCCGACCAGGAGGCCGCCGAGGGCGACCGGTCCTAAGATAAAGCCGACGAGAATGGGGGCGATGACCGGAATAAGCGCGGGCACGACCATCTCTTTGATGGCCGCTTGGGTGACAATGTCAACGGAGCGGGCGTAGTCGGGTTTGGCGGCTCCGGTCATAATACCTTTGATTTCGCGAAACTGCCTCCGCACTTCGGAAACAACCGCGCCGGCGGCAAGGCCGACCGACTCCATGGACAAAGCGGCGAAATAGTAAGGAAGCAGGCCGCCGAGGAAAAGACCGACGATAACGCGGGGATTTTCCAAGTTGAAAACGAGAGTTTTTCCGAACGCCGCGAATTCTTGGGTGTAAGAAGTGAATAGGACCAGGGCGGCCAGACCGGCCGAACCGATGGCGTAGCCCTTAGTGACCGCCTTGGTGGTATTGCCTACAGCGTCCAAGGCATCGGTAATTTCGCGCACGCTGTCCGGCAGTTTCGCCATCTCAGCAATGCCGCCGGCGTTGTCGGTTATGGGTCCATAGGCGTCAATGGCCACGATAATGCCGGACATTGAAAGCATCGCCATGGCGGCTACGGCGATGCCGTATAGACCGGCGAAATGAAAACTCAAAAGAATACCGGAAACAATCGTAATGAGCGGCAAGGCGGTTGATTTAAGCGATACGGCCAAACCTTGGATGACATTGGTGCCGTGGCCGGATACGGATGCTTTGGCGATAGACTGCACCGGAGCATAGCGCGTGCTCGTGTAGTATTCAGTGATAATGACCAAAAGGCCGGTTACCGCAAGGCCGACCAAGCTGGAAAGATAAAGGTTCATGGTGCTGAAAACGCCATTACCGCCCATGAGCCAGATAGTTACGGGGTAAAAAGTAACGGCGGCGATAATACCCGCAGCGGCCAGGCCCTTATAGAGCGCGGTCATAATGTTGCCTGTCGCGCCCAGACGCACGAACCAAGTGCCGATGATGGAGGCAATGATAGCCATGCCGCCGAGCGCCAGCGGGTAGAGCAGTGCGGCGGGCCAAGATCCGAGGATAAGCGAGCCAAGAAGCATTGCCGCCACGGTTGTTACGGCGTATGTTTCAAACAGGTCGGCGGCCATGCCAGCGCAATCGCCGACGTTGTCGCCGACGTTATCGGCGATGACGGCGGGGTTGCGCGGGTCGTCTTCCGGAATGCCGGCTTCAACTTTGCCGACCAAATCGGCGCCGACGTCTGCGGCTTTGGTAAAAATGCCGCCGCCCAAACGCGCGAATACGGAAATGAGCGAAGCGCCGAAAGAAAGCCCGATGAGCGCCCGTACGTCGTGGGTCATGGCGTAAAAACCGGAAACGCCCAAAAGGGCGAGGCCGACGACGAGCAATCCAGTAACCGAACCGCCGTCGAAGGCCACGCGCAACGCGGAGGCCAGATTTTGTTTAGCCGCTTCAGCCGTGCGCACGTTGGCGCGCACCGACACATTCATGCCGACGTAACCGGCCACCGCGGAGAACAAAGCTCCGACGATGAAACCGGCGCTCGTGGCGAAACCTAAGAAGTACCACAGTATGATGAAAAGAATAATCGCGATGGGCGCAATGGTGCGGTACTGGCGATTGAGGTAAGCCTTGGCGCCCAAGGCGATGGCGTTGCTGACATCTTGCATAGGAGCCGTACCCGCCCCCTTTTTAAGAATGGACGAAATCAAAAAAATGCCGTAGACGATCGCTAGCACTGCGCTCCCAAGGGCAAATAGTATGGCGGTTTGCATAAAAACATTAATTTAGCTTGTAAATCAGGCCTTCATAAGGCCACGGGCTTCGTAGTTGAGCATCATAATATGGTGCGGTAAGTTTTTCAAGGAAAATTGAAAATCGCCCCGACCTTCAAGGTCGGGGCGATTTTCCTTCATCGGGTTTCCGTTTCCTCCGGGGTTTCTGCGGCGGATGTTTCTCCTTCCGCCGCAGGCCCATCTTCAATTTGTCCCTCGCGTTCTTCGCCGGCCACGGTTCCGCCAGTGCTTCTAATGTCAATCTTCCAGCCGGTAAGTTTGGCCGCCAAGCGAACATTTTGACCGCCTTTGCCGATCGCAAGCGATTGCTGGTCGCCCGCCACTTCGACGGTTGATTTATGGTCAGTGTCATCCAGGTCTACGGAAAGCACCTTGGCGGGGGAAAGAGCGTCTTCCACGAATTTTTTAGGATCTCCAGACCACTCTATGATGTCGATTTTTTCGCCGCCGAGTTCGCTCATGACAGTTGAAACGCGCACGCCGCGCTGGCCAACCAAAGAGCCTACGGGATCAATGTGCGGGTCATGAGAAATCACGGCCACTTTGGTGCGAGAACCGGCTTCGCGAGCGACGGCCTTTATTTCCACGGTGCCGGAGGCGATTTCCGGCGCTTCCATTTTTAAGAGTTCTTCCAGGAATTTCGGGTGGGAGCGCGATAATTTGAGGAAAATGCCGCGGGGTGTTTCTTCGACGCGGTAAAGATAGGCGCGGATGCGCTCGCCTTGGCGGTAGTGTTCCCCGGGAATCTGCTCTTCAAATGGCAAAATGCCGGTAGTGCGTCCCATGTCCACGAAAATATTGCCGCGTTCAATGCGCTGGACTGAACCGGTTACGATCTCGCCCTCGCGTTTGCCGTATTCGCCCATGACCGATATTTTTTCCGCTTCGCGAATCTTCTGAATGATGACTTGTTTGGCCGTTTGGGCGGCAATGCGGCCGTAATCGCCTTTCATTTCCAAAGGAAACACGATTTCATCTTCCGCCACCGCGTCCCTCTTTATCTTCTTGGCGTCGTCGAGCATTATATGGTGCTCGGGATTGAAGAAAATACGTTCATCGTTTTGATCACGTTCCGGCATCGGCGATTCGGGATCGTTTGGCGGCACGATGACATGAGACTCGTCAACTACCACTTTCACTTGGAAAAATTCAGTTTTGCCCGTGGCGATGTCGAATTTAGCACGCACAATCTGGCCCTTTTTTCCGTACTCTTTTTTGTAGGCGGTCGCCAAAGCCGCCTCAATGGCTTCTATGATTTTTTCGCGAGGAATGCCGCGTTCCTCTTCGAGCTGGTCAAGCACGGAATTGATGACTTTCAGATCAAACATAATGGTTTTTTAGCAATTAAACTTATCAGATGTGTAGCCGTTTTTCTAAAAAGCCAGCCGGCTAACAAGGTCTCTTTAAAAATAAAAGTTCGCTCGCTGGCGAACCTTGACAATGAGAGTTTATCAAAGACCGCGGCCGTTGTCAAATCGTGAATTTGTTATCAACACCTTATCTTGTCCGCAAGACGGTTTTTTGCGATATAATTTGATGGTTCCCATTAAAATGAAAATGTCAGAGCGAAGGGGCATACTCGTCTTTGCGCTAGTCGTTGTCGCCGTAGCTTTAGGCGTCGTCGCGTTTTCAAAATTGACCGGATCCACCCAGAAAGCGATTGATCCGATTGCCGCCAGGAAGCAGGAAGTTCTCGCTCTTATCGGAGGCGGCGCGCCTTTGACGCCGGAACACCGAAACATTCTTTATCGCGATTTGAGCGGCAAGCAAGCAGAAGAATACAATTTCACCTCCTCGGAGAAAGCGGCGATTATTGAATCTTTGAATAAACAATGAAACCATGGAGCGTGAATTTTTTAAAAATCTGATTTTAAAGATCGCCAGCCTCGCCTTTGTAGCCGCCGCGGTGTTTGCGGCCGGTGCGCCCGCGGCGACCGCCGCGGGCGCACC
>JAGWZX010000137.1 GCA_018968805.1 Patescibacteria group bacterium
CCTCAGACAGCGGCGGAAATTGTCCGTCTCTGTCCGTATCGGGTCCGCGTACGTCCGCGCTTCTATAAGTGAACGGAACAAAACAGAAAAATAGTACGAACTACTTTTTGCTTAAACGTTCCTGAAGTTTAATCCGGCTCTTGTTGTCCCTACCGGGTGCTTTGCTAGACACGCCGCCGGGACGAAATTATTTGTGGAATAAATTTGTTGTGTTCCCGCCGCGGCTGACGCCGGACAGGACGCTCAATTTTGTTTTCAACCACTCGTTTGCACTTGTGGCCAAACCAAAATTGGCGCTTGCACATCCCTCTCTGTGCGTCCATGAGACCACAAAGAGGGATTACATTCTCACCCGTTAGAAGTCCGATGCCGAAAGCACCGGCGGACATTTAAAGATGTCCGACTTCCAACGGAGTCAATTATTTCAATTGTCAAAGTGCTTCACTCCGCTTTCCGGAGCGTGGAGGCTATTATATACATATGTAAAAGCTTGTCAATCCCGCGGTACGCAACAAACCCGTTATAAAATTTTTGGGGGGAATTTCAGAACGGGTTTTAAAGAAAAAACCGCCGGAGTAGCCCGGCGGTTTGTCGAACAAACCGGCGCAAATTCGCCTCTCACAAACCCAGCAGGTCGCGGGGGTCAAGACCGTCCGGGTCGCGAAGTTCCCGAACGGCGCGCGTTACCTTGCGTTTTTTGCCCTTGGATTCCTTTTCTCTCTTTTTCTTATTAGGCAATGCGTCAATTGACGCATTGAGACTGCTCCCCATAATCCTGGCGAGTTCGGTGGGCTCGTTCATATAATACAAAAGAACTCTTTCGTCCGCGAGGTTTACATTTTGTTTCCAGGCGCGGAAACAAACAAGCCAGTCCTGCGGTGAAGGACTGGCTTGTATCTAACTTCCTCTGCTTGAATCTTTAATCCGAAGTTGGGCACGAGCAAGGCCTCCGCCGGTTAGGGCCGGCTAGAAGCAGGTCTAGGAGGTTCAATTTGCCCATTTTCATGATTGTTTTATCTTAAGGAAAG
>JAGWZX010000052.1 GCA_018968805.1 Patescibacteria group bacterium
GTCGGCCTCCGCCTTGGTCATAAAACCGTGGTCAACGGCGCAATTGATGCAGGTGTCCTGGTTGGCCGGGTCGTTGCAATAGGTTTTGCATTCATCGTTGCTTTTACAGCCGCCGGGGCCTTGAAAATTTCCCTGCTGTTGCTCATCCATAACGGCCTTGAAACCCTGCTGTTTCATCTGGGCCGCCTGGTCAGCCGACAAGAGGCCGTTCTTTTCTCCGAACGCGACGCACTCGTCAAGGTGCGCCGGGTCGCTGCAATAGGTTTTGCAAGCGTCCGGCGTGGTACAGCCGCCCGGACCGCCGCCCTGTTTCAGAACATCCGCGATTTTATTTTGCTGTTGAAACTGTTGCGCCTGGTCGGCGGAAATCAGTCCGTGCGCCTTGCCGAATTGAAAGCACTCGTCCGCGTGCGACGGGTCAGAGCAGTAGGTTTTGCATTCATCAATGCCTTTGCAGCCGCCCGGGCCTACGGGCGGAAGATTTTCGGGGCCGGCGGCCGTTTCGCCGCCGCCCAAGGCGGCTTGAGCGCCGTTTGGAGCGGCCGGAGTGGCGGCTTGGACGGTTGTTTGAATGCCGTATTTTTGGGCGAACGAAAAACAGGCGTCGGCGTTTGCCGCGTCGTCGCAATAGGCCTTGCAAGCCACTCTGTCGGCGCAACCGCCGAGCTCGGCTATCGGATAAGTGATGTCAAAAACCGACAAGGCGTAAACGCCGCCGGCCGCTAAGCTCAGAGCGACAACAAAACCGGCGGCAAAAATTTTTTTCATGTTCATTTGATTTGGGAACGGACAGTTAAAGAGGCCGCCCCGACGTAACGTCGGGGCGGCCTCTTTTAATTATTGAAAGGGATTGACCTTTACGTTTGAGTAAGGATTGACTACTGTTGTCGTCTTGTCAAACGGGTTGGCGGCCGTCCCTCGGAAAGGGTTGACGGCCGTGGCCGCCTTATCAGCCGCGATTTTCGCTTCGGCCGCTTTTTCCAGCGCCGCGCCGGCCGCCGCGCCGCGCGACCAGCCGAAATAATAACCGGCCACTCCGCCGACAATAAGCGCCGCCAGAGCGATAACTGAAATTTTTGACAAAGGTTCGTGTTGCATCACTACATTATAAAATAACCGCGACACAAATTGCCAGAAAGTTGTCCACATGTATCCCCCGAACACAAAATCGCGCTTTTGAAACATTGCGCAGTCCGGCGGGACGAGCATAGTACGCCGCTAGCAGGCGGCGATACGTGTTTCAAAAGCGCGATTTTGTTGTGAGGGGGGATGTCCCAAGTTGTCCACATGTTGAGTTCAATGCGGAGCCGTTGGACAGGAGGTTAAGAAACCGGATTGGTCACGAATTGTCGCTCGCCGCCGCTCGCGCCATTCGCGACCCCGGCTCGCGGTTTTGTCTGTTGACAAAACACCGCTCCGCCCTTCAATCCTGCACGCGAGCCGAGCAGTTGGCTCGCTCTAACGGCTCAAGGGAGCGAAACGAGATTGAGCCGTTGGACAGGATTGAACTGTCGACCTCGTCATTACCAATGACGTGCTCTACCAACTGAGCTACAACGGCTTGTCAAAAGCTTATAGCTTGTAGCTGTAAGCTTAAAGCTTCCCAGTATACTATTTGATTTTAGGATTTTTTGCAAAAGATCGTTATAGGCCATTGAAAAAGGTACCCTAATCGATACGGATAGGCCATAAATGGGTTACCGTGTTTCCATCATGACAATGGAAACAAAAAACGAGATATTTGAACGGTACAAGAAAGAATACTTCAAAGCTAGAATCCAGAAAAGTGGAGGTCGGAAAAAATGCGGCGAGATCTTGGACATCGTCTGCGATGTCTCCATGATGACCAGAAAAGCAGCTATTCGCAAGTTCAAGAGGCTACAGTTCAAAGAACCCTGCGAGGAAGAGAAACGCGGCCGCGCCGTGTACTACACAGCCGATGTCACTGCGGCCTTGAAGCAGGTATGGGATTCCTCGAACGGACTTTGTGGAGAGCTGCTCCACCCTGTCATATCCGACTACGTCGATATCTTCAAGCGTGCCAAGACTTGGAACCATTCCGACGAAGCTACCGGCAAGCTTCTGAAAATGAGTGAGCGGACGGTGAAGAGACGCGTGCACGAATTCGAGAAAGCGAAGAGAAGGGGTCAGGGATTTTCGTCCACTTCTCCATCCAATGTGAAAACGATCATTCCTGTCTTCATGGGTCCTTGGAAAGACCTCGATCCCGGTCATGAGCAAATCGACACCGTCGTCCATTGCGGCTCCACCTTGAAGGGAGATATGGTCTACACGCTCAATTCTACGGACGTGGCGACATATTGGAATCTCTTGGGAGCCCAGTGGAACAAGGGCGAGCAAGCCACAATCGAGAACAGAAAAAAACTTCGTGCCAGGCTGCCGTTTCAGCATCTCCACGATCATTCAGATACTGGAAGTGAGTTCATCAATTGGGACACGGTCGAATGGAACGAAGATACCGGCGTGAAGCTCACCAGGTCAAGACCGAACAAGAAGAATGACAACTGCTTCGTCGAAGAAAGGAACGGCCACATAGTTAGAAAGTATGTCGGATATATTCGATTGGACTGTGTCGAAGCGGTCGAGGCCCTCAACAATCTTTTCGAGGTCTTAAATCTGTATACCAACCATTTCATTCCTTCAAGACGGACGATTGAGAATGTCAGGGTCGGAGCCGCTTACAAACGCACTTTTGAAAAGGCGGCTACTCCATACAAAAGAGTCCTGGCGCATCCGAAGATATCAGATTCGGTGAAGGAGAAACTTCGTGCCGAACACGCCACGCTCAATCCGGAAGTGCTGCTCAAAGAGATTGGACGGTTGCGAGCAGTCCTGTATGATGTGCAGAGGAAACACGGAAGCCAAATCGCTTAAAATTCGGCAAAATCCGGAACTCAATTACGGTAACACTTTATTATGGCCTATAGCGGGCGCGAAGTCGCTCGCGCCTGATACCGATGCCTTGGGCTGCCCTATGCCCACCGGCTCTTGCCGCTTCGCTCGAAATCTTCCAGCTCTTGAGTCAATTCCGCGACCTTTTCCTCGTCCAACTTCAAGTCGGGATTGAGGAGCGGCTTAGAATATTCTAAAGCCAGTTTATTCCGCAGAAGGTCAAACTTCGAGATGGAAACCGGCCCTATGTATATGGTTTCCGGCCGCTCAACCGAAACCGGCGGCCGTTTTGTGAAAAAACGGCCGAAAAACTTTTTTAGGAGGTTCATAAACAGCTTTGTCCATTTTTGTCCGTTTAAAGTGTAACAACCTTTACGGGAAACGCAACGGGACAAAACACGGCGGGGTTTTTATCGCTTCCGCAAAACACTATCAATCTTCCGCGCTATCTCCCGAAAATCTTTTTCTTTCTTGCCGCGGGTGGTTTCGGCCGGCGAACCGAGACGGATGCCGGACGGGTCAAACGGCGAGCGGCTCTCGCTCGGAATGGTGTTTTTGTTCACAATGATGCCGGCCGCTTCCAGCTTCGCTTCGGCCTCCTTGCCGGACACGCCCTTGCCGTCCATCCATGTGTCCACCAAAACCAAATGGGAATCGGTGCCGCCGGAAATTACGCGCCAGCCGAGTTTTTGCAATTCGTCCGCGAGAGCTTTGGCGTTTTTGACCACTTGCGCGGCGTATTTTTTGAAAGCGGGCGCCGCATCTTCTTTCAGCGCAACCGCTATCGCCGCAATCTGACTCATGTGCGGCCCGCCTTGCAACCCGGGAAAGACGGCCTTGTCAATAAGCGAGGTGATGTCTTTCTCGCCGACTCGCTTGTCGCGCCGCGAAAAAATTATGGCGCCCCTGGGCCCGCGCAAAGTTTTGTGAGTGGTTGTGGTAACAACATCGGCATAATCAAAAGGAGAGTCGTAAACACCGCCGGCGACCAGCCCCGCGAAATGCGACATGTCAACCATGAGAATCGCCCCGCACGCATCGGCAATCTCGCGGAATTTTTTGAAATCAATCATCCGCGGATAAGCGGTGAATCCGGCCACGATAAGATTCGGTTTTTCTTTGAGCGCCAAATCTTTAAGCGCGCCGTAATCAAGCGTCTCCGTTTTCGGGTCAACGCCGTAAGGCACTTGCCGCCAAATCTTTCCGGTGATTGAAACCCTCTGGCCGTGCGAGAGGTGGCCGCCGGCCGTAAGCGTCATGCCCATAATTTTGCCCGCCACGGACGACGCGCTGTCGCCGCCGAGCGGCACGAGCGCCAGATAAACCGCCAGATTCGCCGGCGCGCCGGAGAGCGGCTGGACATTGACATGCCAGACCTCCGGCGAAAGACCGAAAAGCTTGAGCGCCCGCGCTTTGGCCAATTCTTCCAGCTTGTCGGTGTTGGTTTGCCCGCCGTAATATCTTTTGTGCGGATAGCCTTCGGAGTATTTGTCGTCAAACACCGAACCGAGCGCTTTAAGCACATCTTTTGAGGCGTAATTTTCCGAAGGGATGAGGTTTATAACTTTCTTTTGCCGAACCTCCTCGGCTTTTATCAGTTTTTCAATTTGTTTGTCCAACATGAGATTAAAGATTTAAGTTTTTAGTAAAAAACAACGCCTGAAAGACCGGACCCAAACATAATCCGAAACCGTTCAGAGAATAAATTTCCGGTTTAAACCATAAAAATTTTGAATTACTTGCCGATGATATTTTCCGGATATTTGGGATTGAACAGCTTGTCGCTTGCTTCCAAAAGATAAACGTCTCGGATGCCGCCTTTTGTCATCGCCTTCCAGCACGGCTCGCAACACCACCAGTGCCCCCAAAGGTAGAGGTCGGCGCCGGCGGTTTCAACGCCCGCTTTGCGGGCGGCTTTCACCACGAGCGTTTCGGAGTGATTTCGGGCCGAAGCGCAACCGGGGCAAAGCCAGTATTTTTTACCGGAGGGAATTTTCAGAATTTTGCGCGCGCACCAGCCGTCGCGGTGCAAAGCGAGCAATTTTTTGTTTTTCAGAG
>JAGWZX010000138.1 GCA_018968805.1 Patescibacteria group bacterium
ATTGCCTTATGATAACAGATTTACGGCGTTGTCGAGACGAATAAGCGACTCTTTTTTACCGAGCATTTCGGCCACGCTGAAGGGATCCGGTGATTTGGAAAGGCCGGTTAGAGCAAAACGCATCGGCCAAAGAACAGTTCCCCTGCCCTCCTTGTCGGCATACGGGAAGATTGCGTCTTTTATATTCTCCTTTTTGAATTCTTTATCGGCAAGTTTGGCAAGCGATTCGTGAATATAAGTCAGATGATTTTTCGCCTGCGCCGCGTTACTCCCCTGCCACAGCAATTGTTCTTTGGCATACCGCGGCATTGCGAAAAGATAGGAAAATTCTCCGCGCTTCACCATCTCCCCTACTTCGGCAAAACGCGAAATCCGGCCGGTTACAATGCTGTCAATCGTACGCGTTGTTTTATCTCCCGGCTGTCCGATTCCTGCTTTCCGCAACTCATCTTTAATTGCCGCGAGGCGCGATTTTTCGTCCAACCGCTTGACGTATTCGCGATTGAACCAATCAAGCTTCTCGACATTGAAAACCGCTCCGCCTTTTTGAATGTGAGACAAATCAAAAATTTCCGCTAGTTTTTCCAAAGAAAAAAATTCGTCATTACCGCCAGGACTCCAGCCGATGAGCGCCAAGAAATTAATGATTGCCTCCGGCAGATATCCGCGCTCGCGGTAATACTCAAGCGCGACCATTTCACCGTGTTTGCGTTTGGAAAGCTTGGAACGGTCGGGCGCGAGTACCAGCGGCAGATGGGCAAAAGTCGGGGGCTTTGCGCCAATCGCTTCGAAGATGAGAATGTGGCGCGGCGTGTTGGAAATATGGTCCTCGCCGCGAATGACGTGGGAAACGCCCATTTCATAATCATCCACGGCCACGGCTAAATGAAAAACCGGCTCATTAACGCTTTTGGCAATCACGAAATCGCCGAGCTCGGTTGTATCGAATTTGATTTCGCCGCGGATGAGGTCGTTGAAAGTTACGATTTTGTTCGGATTTTTGAA
>JAGWZX010000139.1 GCA_018968805.1 Patescibacteria group bacterium
CCAGGGTGTCGGCGGCGAGGAATTGCAGGGAGTCGGCGGTGAGCCAATTTTACAACCATAAGTGCCCAAACAATGCCAAATGGAAATCACTTTGAAATTGATAACCGCGTTCAGAAGTTGGAAATAACATCAGAGCGGCACACATTGCAAATTGAGCGTCTGGTTTCCGATGCCGAAAGCGAAAAACGAACCCGATCCGAAATGAACCGCGAACTATTCAAAAAACTGGATAAGTGGGATGAAAGATTTCGCAGTATCGAGCGCAAGGTCTGGATCGCGGTGGGTGCGGTTGGCGCACTGGAAATCGTCCTTAGAATTTTTGGAAAATGAACGCTTTAATTACTCGCGTCATATCGAATAAACATACGTCCGGCGCGGCGATTGTTTATTGTTCCGCTAAGTTTACGGTGAAGCTTGGCGCAATCTGGTTTCCCCATTACACCGAACAATTTCAACAAACGGCTGATTTGATCGAATCTGCCGCCGTTGGATACGGCCTGATTATGGCCGGTGACTCCAAACCCCAAACCCAAAACGAAAATGAAACTCACTCGTAACATCCTTGTTCTTTTTTTACTATCTCTTTTGCTTGATGTCGCCTCGGCTCAAACATCAACTAATCCCCCGACCATTTCCGGCGGCTTGCAGGAAATTTACGATGCCGCGACCAGTTCCACGAATTCACTTGTCGAGGTACATGCGTTGTATGCTCCGGCGTTATCAAAAAAGACTGGCGGCGGCATCGGCTATTTCTGGCTGATTAATCAATACGCTTACACGGGCGTTCGCCTTGATTATGTCAATGGCGGCTTTTGGATGCCATCCGGCAACGCGGCATTGCAGTTGCCATTACATCCTCTATCCAAACTTACTTTCATGCCGACGTGGTTATCTGGTGTTAAGGTGACGCCGTTTGCCTACGGCGGCATTGGCATCCCTGTATCCGGTGCCGTGGTTGGAGATGTTACTATTCCGGGTTCAGTTCACGATAATAACGGTC
>JAGWZX010000053.1 GCA_018968805.1 Patescibacteria group bacterium
CGGGCGGGGCGTGTCCAGTTAAACGCCTGTCCCGTTTGCCTCGGTATGTATCGCCCCAGTGGATTTACTCCGCAAGGGGCGGCTGTTGTAGTATCGTGGACAACCCTTAATGAGGTATTGAAACGTGGCAAGGGCCTCGCGAAACTTCATCGGACGCGTGGCGTCCGTCCACAAGGCTTCACCGTCTTCGTGGGGCACAATACACTTCCGAAAGCGTTTCGGATAAGCGGCAAGGGCCGCCTCAATACGGTTTCTATCGAGTCCGGTCTTCCGGACAAGATTATCCACAGTCCGAAAGTCCCAACGCCTCCGGTCGGAAATTTCCCAAAAGACTAAGGCCGCATCAGCTTTTAACATAGATTCCCTTTCATCTCAAACGTTTCCGCGATAAATAATAAACCGCGCGCAAAAAAAACGCAAGGTTGTCTTTCCTCGCGCAGGCAAAGCAGTTTGCCTGCTTACCGCCCGCAAATTTCGCGGACTCAATTTGTGGGCGGTAGAGGATTCGAACCTCTGACCCCATCGACGTCAACGATGTGCTCTACCAACTGAGCTAACCGCCCATGTTTTAACAGGTAATATAACCGCGCAAGGTTCACCCCTACAGGCCTTCTTTATCTACGGGAACAGTATACCCTTTAAAAACATTCGCGCCAGCGCTCATGTTTAACGAAAAGATTTTTGATTCCCGGCCGCAAGGAAGCAGTTAACTTGCGCAGGGTCACAAATATGATCCAATTCCCGGATTTTATATTTGTGAACTTATTGAAAATAATTCACCATGGCCTAAATGATATGATACAATTTAGGTTATGAAAAAGACGCCCTATGTAACTAACGTTGAAGAAAAAGCGTTAGCGAATGAAAATTTTCGCCAGGTTCTTCATACCACGGACCATTTGCAACTTGTGGCGATGAGTCTGGATTCCGGCGAAGACATCGGCGAAGAAGTGCACGAGCTGGACCAATTCTTGCGGATTGAAAAGGGAAGCGGCAAGGCAGTTTTGGACGGCAGGGAGTACGACATCGCCGACGGTTTCGCGGTTTTAGTGCCGGCCGGCACACGCCACAACATTATCAATACCGGCCAGGCCGCGATGAAGCTTTACACTCTGTACGGCCCGCCCGACCATCGCGAAGGCGTCATTCATAAAACAAAAGCTGACGCTCTTGCCGACACGACAGATCGCTACGAGGGTTAGGCGTTTGGCTGTTCACAAAACTCCAATAATCGGCTACACTGTTAGCCATATTCAAATGGGCCTATAGTCTAGTGGTACGACGCGGCATTCGCATTGCCGAGGCGCCGGTCCGATTCCGGCTAGGTCCACCATAACACACCGCCCTCGGCCGAAAAGCCGAGGGCGGTGTGTTCAATATTGTGACTGTACGGTTACTTGTTGCTTGCCGGAGTTGGGGTTGGGGCGCTCTGGCCGCCGCTTGTGCTCCAACCATACATCATGGCTGGGCCGTAAGCCGCGTTACCATTCGCGCTCCAGAGCATCATGGGGCGGGCATTGCCGTATCCGCCGGTCATCATTCGGCCGTAGCCGTAGTAACCGTCGCCTTCAGCCCAAGCCGAGAATTTGCCGACCGAAACGCCGAGGCAGAAGACGATTCCCAAAATCACCAAGCCGAGAATCCAACGCACCAAAATATAGCGGTGATGATGGCACGCAAAACCAAAACCGCATTTTGAATCGCATTCATGCGAATCGCAATCGTGGTGATGGTGGTGCTCGTGGTGGGAGCGGCAGACGTCGCAATTGTTAATGTCGTTGTTTTCGCTCATAAATTTTTTTAACTAATAATTTAATTTCTACGACTATGGCATACATTGTACAACATTACCATCGCCAGTTTTGCACACCCGGGTTGAGGCGGGCGGTTTTTAATGATAAAATGGCGTTATGAACGGCTCCAATCGCGGTTTTATGTTGCCGCTCCTGCTTGCGATCGTCTCCATTCTTATTGTTGGCGGTACTTTTTATGCGTATGAGCGCGCGCGCAATTCGGCAGATAATGGTGCCGTTTATAATACGCAGGTTTCCGTTTCAGGCATGAGAAAGTACTCGGACGACTTTTTCGGTTTCTCGTTTTGGTATCCCGACGGTTGGCGAGTTAATGTCGTGTCTCCCGAAAAACCAAACAATTATTCCGGCGGCATAGTCGCGCGCCAACTGGATGTGGTCAACGGCGAGCGGAAGATTACCATTGAGGAAGTGACAGCGACTTCTTCCATTCAAGACGCGACTGGCGTGGGGGCTTGTCCGGTTTGCGTGCCGCTCCGTTATTATTTTGACAAGAATACTCACATGTGGATGGTTGAATATCCTGACGGCAGCGACATCGGTCTGGCTCCCGGAACAATTAAAGCCGCCGATGTTTCGCAAAATACCATGGGCGGATTACACATGCTTGCCGGCTCGCACCGTTTCGGCGGCAATGTCATTATTCCTTTGAGCGCGGAGAATTTCGTTGTCGTCACCGTTGACGGCGCGATTGCCACCGGTACGAGTGACCCGAAGGCTTTGGCCAAGACGGTCGCGGCACTCGATCCGAAGGCGGCCGCATCAGCCGGCGTTTTGGGGCAAGAGGCTGTGGTTGAAGCGGAGCGCGCTGTCTATGCCGATCTGCCGGGAACCATAAAACTTAAGTAACATGAAAATCAGCGCGCGAATAAAAAAAATACTGGCGTTTTACACCGCAATCGCTCTGTGTGCGGTGGTGTTGTTCGGTTTTGCCGATGTCTCCGACCGAAGCGCGCATTGTGTTGCCGCTCGGGCTTCAAATACTCTTTGTCCAATAAGTCCATTGGCGGCGGCGGTGTATCATGTGTCGGCCTACCAAACATTTATGGCGGTATTTCTGAAACAAGTTTTTATCGGTGTGTTTTTAGCCGCCGTAATTTTGTTTGTTTTCCTTGTGATATTTACGGTTTTGGAAGGTTGTCGAAATATTTTTCCGTTTGCCCAACCGCCGCCAAGCCCTGCGGGGCGGCGCGACTCACCTCTCGCCGCAGTCGCGCGGTTTATTTACTGGCTTTCACTTTTTGAATTGAGCCCGTCTGTTCTCTTGATGTGAGGCGCGGATAGTCTGAATTACCGCGCTTTGTTTCCACGGCGCCGTCAGCCCGTATTGCGCTCCGCGCTTTTGGCGCGGGACATATACGGCAAAGTTCGCCCCGTTGCCTCGCCTGATACTTCGCCTGGTCTTCCAGGGAACGGCTTGCCGCGGGAATGGGACGGGCGGCAAACTTTATTGGTTTAATCGAGCACCATGATTTCTCTTGTCGTCATTTCCGCTCTTATTGACAGTACCAATCCTTGCGCTTATTCGGTTTTGCTTTTAACCGTTGCTTTTCTTGTTGGTATCAGCGCCAGCAGGCGCAAAATTATTTCGGTTGGCGCCGTTTACATTCTCGGAATTTTTCTGGCCTATTTCGCTATCGGCCTCGGGCTTCTTCAGGCGCTTGAACTGTGGGGCGTATCGCATCGTCTGGGCAGGGTCGGGGCGATTCTGGCCATTCTCTTCGGGTTAACCGCGCTTATCGGCCATTATTTTCCGAAGTTTCCCATCAAGTTAAAAATTCCTGACTTTACTCACGGCAAAATGGCGGTGCTTATGAGTAAGGCCACCATGCCCGCGGCTTTCGCTCTCGGCGCTCTGGTGGGACTGTTTGAGTTTCCCTGCACCGGCGGCCCGTACCTTCTCATCATAGGTTTGCTCCATGACCAGGCTACGAGGCTTTCCGGATTGGCGTATCTTGCTCTATTCAATTTGGTCTTTGTCGCGCCTCTTATCATTGTCCTTTTGGCCGCAAGCGGAAAGACTTTTACGGCGGCGCTGGCGCAGTGGCGGGAAAGGCACGGCGGCGCATTGCGAGTGGCGACCGCCATTATCATGGTCGGGCTCGGTCTTTTTGTTTTTTTTATCAACTAGAACCCATCCAAAAATAAAACCCTATGAACGAAGACAATATGACTGCGACTGATTATAAAGAAAAAGACTTTCTGAAGCTTGTGGAAAAACTGCGCGGCGAGGCCGGCACCGATTTGTCTACCGCAGAAGATCTTAGTCTGGCGGTAATGAATCTAATATCGCTTGAAGAGCATTTTTTCTTTACGGCGGAAAAGACCGGCGATGCCAGCTATCATGATTTGTCTAAAACGGTGCGGGAGCTTAGAAAAGAAGCAATGAAAAGCCTCGTGCCCGAGCATGAAGGCGAGACTTGGTGCGCCACGAAGCATCTTCTTTCCGCGGCGATGCGCTTGCTTGAAGTCGGAAACAAACTGCAATCAGAAGGGAAAAAACCCGAAGCCAAAAATATGTTCGATTCGGCTTACAGGGTGTATTCAATCTTTTGGGCGTTACGGTTGAAACTTGTCACGGTCAAAGACGTTGCGAAAGAAAAGGCGGATAAAGGGGCGGCAAAACCATGGTCAGTCGAAGACCTCGTTTCCAAATTAGCAGATTGCTGCAAAGAATAAATGAAGTACTTTATTCCTGCGGCTGGCGGAGTTTTGGCGGTTGCCGCGCTTGCGGTTTTTCTTTTCGGTCCGGGCGGTAAGAGTCAGTCCAATCCGGCGCTTGACGCCTTTGCGCGGTGCGTTGCGGGCAAGGGCCTCACGATGTACGGCGCTTATTGGTGCCCGCATTGCCAGAACGAAAAGCGCGCCTTCGGCGATTCGTTCAAATATATTTCGTACGTGGAGTGCGCCGACAATCCGAAAGTTTGCACCGACAAAGGGGTGACGGGTTTCCCGACCTGGATTTTTCCGGACGGGCGGAAATTGGAAGGGGAGCAGGGTTTGGAAGGGCTCGCCAAGGCCACCGGCTGTGTTTTGCCGCAATGAATCAATGAATCAGAAAGCCGGGCGCGTCCGCC
>JAGWZX010000054.1 GCA_018968805.1 Patescibacteria group bacterium
AAACGGCGCGAGGACATTCCAACGCGGAAGCGGCAGCGCCAATCGCCCGGGAGCCGGCGGAGTGGCGGCCGGCGATATTATCGCCGAAGACAATCAAAGCGTGACCCTGCGCCTGCGCGATGGCAGCTCGCTCATCGTATTTTATTCTCCGTCAACCAAAGTCATGAAATCCACAGAGGGTTCGATGACTGACTTAGTCACCGGCGCTTCAATAATGATTCAGGGCACGCAAAATTCTGACGGCAGCATAACCGCGCAATCAATCCAAGTCCGTCCCGCGTCGCAACAAAACGCCAGCGGCGGCGGCCGGTAGGACGAGATAGGCTTAAAAAGCGCCGCGTTTCGCCAAAAGCAAACTGACTATAATCAAGATAAAAGCGGTTAGCGACATGAGAGGAAGAGTCACATAACCGAATTCTACGAAGTAACGCGCCGCGCACGACGCGCCCGTTGCGGCGCAGGCCGGCAAAACGCTTGTATTGAATGATTGGCCGTAATAGTGGTACGCGGCAATGGCGCCGCCGATCGCTGACAAAATCAAACAGTAGAACCGAGCGTCTCCTGCTTTTTTACATAACGCCGCGCCGAGAATAAAAACCTGAGGATAAAGGAAGACTCTTTGGTACCAGCAAAGCGTGCACGGCGCATAACCGATTACATTGGAATACACCAGGCTGATAACCATACCAAGCAACGCCACCAGAAAAGCTGATGTCACGCCGATAAAACCGAGTCTGGCGAAAAGCCGGTCAATAAACGCCGATTCTCGGACAAAATGCCGATAAAACCACAAAAGGGTGATCGCCGCGGCATACAGCTGTCCGACAACCGCGCCGGCCGACGCGACCAGATTTAGGTTTGTCGTAAAAGATTGCATTTATTTAGGCAGAGTGCAGCCGGTCTTCTCGGCAAGAGTGGCGAGCGGCACCTCGCCGGTGGTAGTGCTTTTATCTGGAAAAACCCATGTCGGATAACCCTTGATGCCCTCCGCGTTGCAAATGCCGTTTTGGCTTTGGCCATCGGGATTTGAGCATTCAATATAAGGCAGGTACTTTTCCGAACTGCCGAACATAGCCTTTTGATTCTGGCAATGCGGGCACCAGAAGGCCCCGTAGAATACCGCCCCTTTATCCTTTAGGCACGCGGCGAACGCGTCATATTTACCCGGTCCGCCTGTTGATTGATTGGCAAAGACCAGTAAAGCAACGATGAGGACAAGAACAATAACGCCTGCGACAATAATGGTGCGGTTGGATTTATCCATGATGTGAAAATAACTTATATCTGTGCGAGAATTATAGCATGAAAAGGAAACAAAAAGCCAAAACTGTTATGATCTTCGGGGTATTTGACGCGCTTCATGACGGACATCGTTTTTTTCTTTCCGAAGCCGAGAAATTGGGAGACCGGGTCGTGGCCGTGGTCGCATCCGATGAAAACGTAGTCCGATTGAAAGGCCGGGCGCCCGTCCAGTCCTTGACCGAGCGGATGGAAAAAATTCTGGAAGAACGGCGCGCCGATTTGGTTGTCGCTGGCGACGACCAAATCGGCGCCTGGACCGCCGTTAAAATCCATCGGCCGGATATCATCGCCCTCGGCTACGATCAGGATGAACTGCGCCGGGCCTTAGCTGACTTTATCTCGCGCGAACATCTGGCCGCGATCATCGTCAAAATCAAATCCTTCCGCGACAAAACCCTGCATTCAAGCAAACTGAGAGACAAAAAGCGGACGCCGAAATAAAGTTTTCCGCCCGTCCCAAGTTGCGATAATGAGATCGTGTTATAATATCTTACATGCACAATCTTAACCTTTCTCTGTTTTGGTTTTTCAATAATTTTGCCGGCCGATCGCCGGCTGGTGATTTTTTAATCGTCTTCCTGGCCCATTATCTCCCCTATCTCGCCGCCGCGCTGTTTCTGGCGGTCGTCATTGCCGGAAAAACCTCCCGCCGGACAAAAGTGCGAATAATCTGCGCGGCCGCGCTCGCCGTCGTTCTTGGTTTTTTGGTCGTGCGGGAAATCCGCTTTTTCTACCATCATCTCCGGCCCTTTGCCGCCCTCGCCGGTGTGCGGCAGTTGATTCCGGAAAGCGGTTATTCCTTCCCTTCCGACCACGCCACCGTTTTTTTCGCCATCTCCGCCGCGGCTTATTATTTTAATAAAAAATTCGGCGTTGGCTTCGCCGTTTTGAGCTTAATTATCGGCCTGGCTCGCGTTGCCGCGGGCGTGCACTGGCCTTACGACATTTTCGGCGGCGCGCTTCTTGGCGCGCTTATCGGCTGGCTTTCCGTCATTTTGGTGCGGCATCTTTTTCGGAACAAATCCGCAATTTCAACGATAGAGAGCGCGTCGCTGAGTGAATAATCGCCGATGCTTTTGCGTTTGAGCGAAGCTAGGGTTGCCGGCAATCCTAGCCGTCGGCCCAACTCCTCGGCAATGGAGCGGACATAAACGCCGCTTCCCACCCTAAGTTCCATAGCGACGATAACTCCCGCCGCGTCTTTTAAAACACCCCCGAAAGAAACTTCAATAATTTCCATTGCCCGCGCCGGCGGCGCGAAGCGCTCGCCGGCGCGGGCGCGCGCGTAAAGCCGCCGACCGCCAATTTTTACAGCCGAGTACACCGGCACCGGCAAGACCAGCCTGCCACGCAAGCTCAAAACGGCGCGTCTGATTTTCTCGTCGCTAAAATCCGGCGTATCTATTTTCTCCAAAACCGCGCCGGTAATATCGCCGGTGTCCGTGCCAGTCCCTAAAAGCACCGACGCCCCATAAGTCTTCGGCAACTTGAGAAAGCGGCCGAGTTTTTTAGTGCCGGCGCCCACGCCAACAATCAAAAGGCCTTCGGCCATCGGGTCAAGCGTACCGGCATGCCCGACCTTTTTTACGTTGGCAATCCTTCTAATTTCCGCCACCACGTCGAATGAGGTTGGGCCTGAAGGCTTATGCACCAAGAAAATGTTCGATTCCGGTTCAAAATTCATGGTATAATTTTTAACGTTTACAAAGTATCTCATATTCAATATCAATGAAAAAGTTCCTGTTGTCAGTTTTAATCTTTCTGTTCGCGGCAACCGCGCTGCCGGCGGCGGCAGACACGCCGTCCGTCACATCGTTTACCGCTCCAAGCAATCTCAATTCTGGCCAAATCGCCACCTTTTCATGGACAATTAACGGCGGCGGCCATTCATTTGAAATTTTTTGCACCCAGGGCGTCAAACTCCTTTATGCCTCCACAAACCAGCCCTTTCCTTGCGGCACGGAAGTGTCCGTAAGCGCCCAAGCGAGCTATGCTGTTTCCATTGTCGTTGCCAATGTGAGCGGCACGCCGCGAGTTGTAACGGCGGAAATTATTCCCAAAGACTGGACTCTCGCCGATTACCCCGCCGGCGCCCAAACCGTTTCCATATACGTTACGCCTTCAATCCAACCGATAGCCGGCCTCTATTCCAGCGCCACTTCAAGCGTCTCCGGCGCGCCGGTTACGTTTTCCTGGTCATCGCCTTTCCTTGACGGGGTCAACATGGAAATTTCCTGCGATTCGAATATAAGCGCCACATCAACTTTGTCCAACAGTTCCGTCCTGCCTTGCAACACGCCGATTTTTTCTCCCGACTTGCCTGGTACCGGTTCGGCTGCCATACTCTTTACCAATTCGGCGCCGAATGATCTTCCGATTACCGTAACGCTCTTGCCCGCCATGTCGCCCGGCGTCTATGACGGCACCCATGAGATGACGCTCACCGAAACGGTCGCTTCAGACGCGCAAAAGCCTGTATCGCTTTCTATTTCCGCTTCGCGCGCGAAAATTTACTCAGGCGATTCGGTGATATTTAATTGGTCTGCCGTGAATGCCTTGGGCGCCAACCTGCGTTTTTCCTGCGCGCCGTATCTTTCGCTTCTTGGATTCAGCCAGGCCACGACGACATCGTTGCCTTGCAATAATTACGCCTTCGCTAATCCTTTAAGTCCGACAGGTTCAACATCGGTGACTTTCATAAACACCGGATTGGGCGACGTAAATTCAACGGTAACCCTGTTTCCGCAACTGAAAGACGGCTCTTACAACGGCCTTACTTCGCAAAGCGTCACGGTAACGGTAAGCCCCGTGCCGGCCGGAGGTATTCCCGCCATCGCCCCTGCCCCGTCAAACCAGAACCCCAATCCGGCCGCGGCGCCAGTCGCCACAACAACAATCATGGTACCGCCAGCGCAAAAAACTACCCGAGCTGTTTTTATCAGACCGCTTGATGTTGGCGCGAGCGGCACGGACGTAACCGCCTTGCAAACTTTTCTAGCCAAAGATCCGGCAATTTATCCGGAAGGATTGGTCACCGGTTATTTCGGCCCACTGACGGCCCGCGCCGTCGGCCGCCTGCAGATAAAATACGGTTTGATCAAAAATTCGACCGATCCGGCGGCTGGTTATGTCGGGCCGAAAACTCGACAGCTTCTTAACTCCCTCCAATAAAGTTTGCCGCCCGTCCCATTCCCGCGGCAAGCCGTTCCCTGGAATACTCGGCGGGGTTATTCCGCGGGCGGCATCAGGGAAACTTTGTTATTAGGGAGCGTCCCTAGCGTCCCTCCGGACACTCTATTCCCTGCGCGGGGAGAATCCCGAAGCAAAGATCCGGGA
>JAGWZX010000055.1 GCA_018968805.1 Patescibacteria group bacterium
TCCCAAAAGACCCCGGCGATTTTGAAATTTTTCTTTCTGCCGTCAAAAAAGTTTTGGAAAATCCGGCGGCTTACGGCCTAGCGGCGGGGTGGCGCAAATATCAAGGCGAAATATCAAGGCGAGGCCTTGATATTTATCTGAAATAGCCGACTCCCACGGCACCGGCCAATGCGGCTGTTTTTCTCGCCCATCTGCCGATTTTTCTCCCGGATTTATTTTTCGGTTCAAGTTTCTCCGGCTTTTCGTTCGGTACGCCTTGAAAAGGATTTTCAATACTCATGTTTTTAATCTAGCTAATAATAAGATCTATTGTTCTTTTAATTTCTCCCTTATTAGCTTCAAAATCTCGTTTTCCACTTTCGGATTTTCTTTGAGGAACACCCGGGCGGCGTCGTAGCCGCGGCCGAGTTTGACGCTCTCGCCTTTGCCGTCGGCGGCGGGATATTCATACGAACCGCCGCTCGATTTTTTAATCAAGCCGAATTTTTCGCCAAGCGCCAGAATTTCTCCATCTTTGGAAATACCCTCGTTATACATAAGATCAAATTCCGTCTGTTTGAACGGCGCCGCCACTTTATTTTTTACCACCTTGACTCGCACTCGGCCGCCCATCACCTCGTCGCCTTTTTTGATTTGGGCGATGCGGCGGATGTCCAAACGGACGGAGGTGTAAAATTTCAGAGCTTTGCCGCCTGGCGTGGTTTCCGGATTGCCGAACATCACCCCGATTTGCATCCGAATTTGGTTTATGAAGATGACGATTGTTTTTGACTTGGCGACAATGGCCGTCAGTTTGCGCAGGGCTTGAGACATCAGGCGGGCTTGTTTGCCGACGTGGCTTTGGCCCATGTCGCCTTCGATCTCGTCTTTTGGGGTGAGAGCCGCGACCGAGTCTACGACGATGACATCAATTTTTCCGCTTCGCACGAGCGATTCCACGATCTCCAAGGCCTGCTCGCCGGTATCGGGTTGGGAGATCAAGAGTTCGTTGGTTTTGACGCCAAGCCGCTTAGCGTACTCCGGATCCATTGCGTGTTCGGCGTCAATGAAAGCGCAAACGCCGCCTTTTTTCTGGGCCTCGGCCACGACATGAAGCGATAAGGTGGTTTTGCCGGAAGATTCCGGTCCGAAAATTTCAATAATCCGGCCGCGGGGGAGCCCGCCGACGCCAAGGGCCGCGTCCAAACCGATTGAACCGGTGGGAATGGCATTGACATCCACCCGGGGCTTTTCGCCGAGCTTCATGATCGAGTCTTCGCCGAACTTAGTTTTAATGGCGTTTAAAGTGTCTTCAATGCCGGCGCCGACCACCTTCGCCTCCTTTTCTTTTTTTGCTTTAACCAAAGCCATATCAATAGTAGTTAGTAATAAGCATCAGTAAGTATAGACCACTCAAAAAATATTGCCACTATGATGGGGTAGAGGAAGCGGCCGTACTGGTGGATGCGGGGCTTATGTACACCAGCTCCAAGGTTTTTTCTACGTGCTTGCCAAAACGGTCAAGGGCTTTGACGGTAACGGTGTTGTAACCTGGAAGGAGCAGCAGTGTTTCTCTGAAAGCGTTATCAGTGTCGACAAATATCGGGTTGTCATCAAGGAATAGATAAGAAACGTTATAGGCGTATCCGGCCACGATGATGCTCGGTTTTTTGAAGCTTGACCCGTCAACAGGAGAGGTGATGCGGATTTGCGGCCCGAGAAACAAAGCGCGCGTTTCAAAGTAAGCGTATATGCCGATACCCGCCAATACGATAAGCAATATGGCGGCTTCCGCGATGAGCTTGCTACTCTTTTGCATGCTATTCGGCCGGGCCGCTTTCCGGCGCGGCCTCTTCGGATTGCGGCGCGCCGGCGCCGATCACTTCGCGCGGTCTGGCGCCGTCGGCCGGGCCGATCACGCCGCGCTCTTCCAGCATGTCCACGAGGCGCGCCGCCCGCGCGTATCCGACCCGCAGTTTGCGCTGTATGTATGACGTTGAAGCTTTGCCGGCCTTAAGCACCTCTTCCCGCGCCTGTTCATACAAATCATCATCAATCTCTTCGGCGTCGTCACCGAAACCCGATTCAAAAACGGCGTTTTTATCAGCCACGGCTTCCGGCGTCAGATTTAATTCGGAGGGAATCGATTCATAATTGTCTTTAAGATACTTGACCACTTTTTTTACTTCCGTTTCACTGACGAAGGCTGATTGGATGCGTTGGGGTTTGGACATCTCATTGCCTAGAAAAAGCATGTCGCCCGCGCCTAGCAGTTTTTCCGCGCCGCCCGTGTCCAGAATGGTTCTGGAGTCAATCTGCGAAGATACCTGCATGGCGATTCGGCCCGGGATGTTGGCTTTAATGAGACCGGTAATGACATTGACGCTCGGCCGCTGGGTAGAGAGAATAAGGTGAATGCCGACCGCGCGGCTCATTTGGGCCAGACGCACGATGGCGGCTTCCAGTTCGCGCGGATAAGTTGACATGATGTCGGCCAGCTCGTCGATGACAATGACAATGTAAGGCATGAGTTCCGGCAACTTCACTTCGCTTTCCGGTTTCTGCGATTTATCGGCCAGTTTTTTCAATTCCGGTTCCAGGACTGTCTTGTGATATGACTCAATATCGCGCACGGATTCCGACTCCAGGATGTCATAGCGCCGGTCCATTTCTTTAGCCGCCCATTTAAGCGCCATGATGGCCTTTTTGGCCTCAGTGATAACGGGGGTGAGCAGATGCGGGATTTTGTTATAAAGCGTAAGTTCTACGCGTTTAGGATCGATCAGGATGAGTTTCAGGTTGTCAACCGGATTACGGAACAGGAGAGAAGTGATGATGGTGTGGATAACGACTGATTTTCCGCTACCGGTCGTGCCGGCAATCAAAAGGTGGGGCATTTTCGCCAGATTGGCGAAATGCGATTTGCCGGAAATACCCTTGCCAAGGGAGATCAAGAGCGGCTTCTCTGATTTCTGATACTCCTCGGAAGCAAGCATTGACGCCAGGCCGACCGTTGATTTGGTGCTGTTCGGTATCTCAATGCCGACAAGTGATTTGCCCGGAATCGGCGCTTCAATGCGTAACGGATGAGCGGCCAATGCCAGCGATAAGTCGTTTTGCAGCGCGACAATGCGAGAAAGTTTTACGCCCTCGGCGGGTTTTAAGGCGTAGCGAGTGACCGACGGACCGATGGATATTTCATCCATCTCAACATTAATGCCGAAATTGGCCAAAGTGCGCTTGATGATGTTTTTGTTGGCGTTGATGTCGCCTACCACGGGCTTTCCTTTATCGCGCTCCAAAAGCGAAAGGGGAGGGGGAGTAAATGTCTCGCCAAGGTTCTTCACGAAGCGCGACGTCCGTTCCAGAGAAATTTCTCCGCTTTCTTCGGCGGGCGTTTCCTTCGGCTGGTCGGCTTTTTTCGCGGCCCCTGTCGGTTCAGCCGATCGCCTCAAGGCTACTATCGTCGGGACGGCGATTTCTTCCTGGCGCGCGGGCGGTTCGCTTTCCGGCTCATCATCCCAAGTTTCCGACTCTTTTAGAGGCGGTTTTGTCCTATGCAGTTTTTTCCATAAAGAAAGTACCGGCGCGATGGTAAAGTCAGTTTCAAAGATGACAAGGATTGAAGCGACAAAAATTGCCGCGAGGACGACGGTGGTCGCGTAGACATCGAGGAGTTTTATAAGCGGGTTGCTCACGATAAAACCGATAATACCGCCGGCCGACGGAGAGACTGTTTCAATCAAGCCCAAACCCGCGATTACAAAAAACAATGAGCCGATTATTTTGACGGTTGAAAACGGCCTGGCCAAATCTTTTAAAAATGCCACGGCCAGCATTATGAAGACGAGGGGAAGCAGGAAATAGCCGAAGCCTAAAAGGTGGCCGAACCACTCGTAAATAAACGCGCCCACTGACCCGGCTTTGCCAAGGGCGGCGAGAATAAATATGACGGCAGCGACAAAAAAAGCGATTGCCAAAATATCCTGGCGGGTTTCATCGCGAAGATGTTTTGCCGAACTTTCTCGGTCTCGGTTGCCGTTCTGTTTGGATTTTTTCGCCATAAATATCCATCATAATAGCACATTGCAGGTTCCCGATTTTTAGGAATCGGACGGAACCTGCTCGGCGGCGGTTTAGGGGCGGTAATTTTCATGCCGCGGCGGCTTTACTTTTTATAGGACTGCGATATAGTACAAAACAACAATGACCTTTAAGGCAGTTACCGGAATTTATAAAGGACATAAAAGGACGCTATAAAAGTCATGGAAAATCAAAAGGACAAAACTATAGTTACCAATGAAGCGGATGATTTGAAAAAGCTTATGTTGCTTAGATTTTTTGAAAAGGACAACTTTTTGCTTTTTATTTATAAAAAAGCTGAACGCATTGCGTCCGCGCTTTATTTAGTAAGCACCCTTATGTCGGACAATGAACCGATGCGGCGACAATTAAGAGAAACCGCCGTGGCTCCAATCTCAAGGATACTGTCTCTTATGAACAGCGCTCTTTCAAAACCGGAAACCGTGTCCGCGGCAGCAGTCGATTTTTTGAAGCTTTCTTCACTGCTTGATATGTCAAAGACCGCCGGTTTGATTTCGGA
>JAGWZX010000056.1 GCA_018968805.1 Patescibacteria group bacterium
TCGGCCAGATAAAGAAAAGTTTCGTCCAGCTTGCCCGACTCCTCGCCCGCCTTGACCATGTTGACGTAAAAGTCGGAAAAAGTGTCGGGATGTTTGGAAAGAGCTTTGGAAATGGAACTGCCTCCCTGCAAATCATCGGCAATAGCTAAAAGTTTCTCGCGCACCTGCGGTTTTTCCGATTCTGAGGCAAGCAGGCGAAATACTCGCAAGGCCGATACCTGCGCCTCAAACAACGTGGCCATCTGACGCGACAGGAGGACGATGTCCTTTCCTTTTATGTTATTCCAAAAGTTTAACTTGAGATTAAACCAGGAAGTATTATCCGCCGGTTCAATGGAAGAAATGACAAAGCCGCGGCGTTGCAGAGAACTGACGGCCACCTCCATGGAAATGGCTTCGATGGTACCGCCCACGCTCTGGCCGCCGCTTTCAACCGCCTGGTATTTGAACAACATAAATTAAATAAGGCGTCCCAAAGATTTAGGATTAAGCGAATGGCGCAAAGCGTTTTCCTCGGTAATTTCGCCCGCCCGCACCAAATCGGCCAGCGAGCGATTCATATCCATCATGCCCTGCTCAAGACCGGTTTCAATAACGGTGTCAATTTCGTGAATGCGCTTCTCGCGGATCAAATTGGAAACGGCGCTGTTATTGATCAGGAGCTCGTAAGCCGGCACCAAACCGCCGGAGATGCGCGGAATGAGGCGCTGGGAAAAAATCGCGGCAAGCGAACCGGCTAGTTGGATGCGAATTTGATCCTGCTGAGCCGCCGGAAAGGCGTCAATAATGCGGTCGATGGTCTGGGCGGCGTTATTGGTATGCAGAGTGGAAAAAACCAAGTGGCCGGTTTCCGCGGCGGTAACCGCGGTGGAAATCGTCTCAATGTCGCGCATCTCGCCGATCATGAGAACGTTGATATCCTCGCGGAAAACGCTTTCAAGCGCTGTGTGGAAATCGCGCGTGTCGGTGCGCACTTCGCGCTGATTGACCACTGAAAGTTTCTGCTCATAAACATACTCAATCGGATCCTCAATGGTGAGGATGTGCTCGGCGCGGCTCGCGTTTATGCTTTCAATCATTGAAGCAAGCGTGGTGGTCTTGCCGTGGCCAATAGGACCGACTACCAGAAAAAAACCCTGGCGCGTCTGGGTGAAAGTATCAAGAACGGACGGCAAGCCCAATTCGGCGATACTTTTGATTTTGCGCGGGATGAGACGTAGCGCCACGGACACGCTACCCTGCTGAAAGAAACAATTGCCGCGGAAACGCGCGCTGTTTTTATAAGCGAACGAAAAATCAATCTGCCGCTCGTCGAGAAAAAGCTTTTGGTCATCCGGAGTGAGCAATTGCTCCATGAAACCCAGAGTGTCTCCGGCGGACAATGCGGCTTGTTTGACGAGAGGAATAAGCGAGCCTGCCACGCGGATCATCGGCGGCCGGTCCACGGACAAATGCAGGTCGGAAGCGTCCGCTTTGATAACGTACTCTATCAGCTCTTCAAGGATTTTTTTATAATCTGTAGCCATGATAATTATCAAGATTTGCCGCGACGGGTGCTGTCAAGACGTGTTACCTCGGCGACAACCTCAGACGGCACGGTATTGGCTTTGACAATGTATCCGGCAATACCCAAAGCGTTGGCGCGCGCCATTTCGGCGGGCTGGTTCTGGTTGGAAAGAACAATTACGGTCGCGCCGGGCGCCAACTTTTCCTTGCGCAAGGTTTCAATGAACGAGAGTCCGTCCATACCGGGCATGACCACATCGGCCAGAATAATGTCAGGGGCGCCGCCTTCGCGCAATTTGGACAGAGCCGCCTCGCTTCCGGTCGCCGTATCCACGGCGAAACCGGAATTTTTAAACTTGATGGAGTACAAATTCAAAAGAAATTGATCGTCATCAATAATAAGCACTGACTGCTGGGATTTTTTCCGTGATTGATCGGACATGGTAATAATTAATAATTATAACAGACCTTAGAGCCTGTTCACCTCCTCAATGGGAATTTCGTGCTTAAACGCCTTGATGAAGGCGTCCTCCTTCAAGGTTAGCATGCCTTGCTCGCGCGCCACCCGCATAAATTCCGCCTCCGTGGGGTTTTTGAGAATGGCCGTTTCAAGTTCCTTGCTCATTTGCAAAATCTCAAAAACGGCCATACGGCCTTTGGTACCCTGGGGACAATCGGCAGTCGGGGAAATTTCCAAGACTTCTTTGGCAAACGGCACTTCTTTTTTGAATTCGGGCGGCAAATCGGCAAACTGACGCTCAATAATGGCCTTAAGACTGCCTTCGACCGGAACGGCCTTGCCGCTCCCCGGACAAATGATCTTCACCAAGCGTTGGGCCATCGCCATAATCAGAGTGGGCGCGATTAAATACGGATCGACACCCATGTCGATAAGACGGGGAATGACCCCGATGGCATTATTGGTGTGGATGGTGGAAAGCACGAGGTGGCCGGTCAAAGCCGCTTGCACGGCCAACTGCGCCGTTTCTTTGTCGCGAATTTCGCCCACCATTATAATGTCCGGGTCTTGACGCAAGGTGGTGCGTAAACCGTTCGCGAAAGTGTAACCGATTTCCGGCCGGACTTGCGATTGATTCATGCCGGGAATATTGTATTCAACCGGATCTTCAAGCGAAAGAACATTCTTCTGTTCTCGGTCAACCTCGTTAAGCATTGAATAGAGCGTGGTTGATTTGCCGCTGCCGGTCGGTCCGGAAATGAGAATCATGCCGTACGGCCGCTTGACGGCGGCGCGGATCATCTTCAAATATTTCTCGGAAAGTCCCATTTGATCCAAAGGCTTGACACCCTTTTCCGAGTCGAGAATTCTCATCACGATCTTTTCGCCGTAATAAGCCGGAAAGGTGGAAACGCGAAAGTCTATTTTGCGCCCGTCAATGCGCGCCGAGAAGCGGCCGTCTTGGGGCTTGCGTTTTTCGTCAAGGCGCATGTTGGCTAGAATTTTGATGCGCGCCACCACCGCCGCCTCCACTTTGGCCGGCAAAATCAAGTTGGTGGAAAGCACGCCATCCACGCGGAAGCGCACACGAACTTTGTCATTCATCGGTTCAATGTGAATATCGGAAGCATTGCCTTCGGTCGCGTAGTGGAGAATCGTGGCCACAATCTTGGTAACCGGGGCATCCTCAATAATGCGCAACTGCTCTCCTCCCGTTTTTTTCCCCTCTCCTCCGATGACGGCGGGCTGTTCCTCCCCCGGAGCCTGAAGTTCGCCCTCCAGCTCCGATAGAGCTTTGGTCACCTCACCGGATAGTCCCTTGTATGACTCTATTACTTTTGTAAAGTCGGCTTTGGAAATTAGCGCGGTAGTAAAAGGAATATCAATTTTGGTGGAAATAAAATTAAGCGCGTCGCGCGCTTCAATATTGTCCGGATCCACAACGCCGATCCGCAGTACCCCGTCCTCAAGGGCAATCGGCACGAATTTGTAGTAGGTGGCTGACTCTTCGGGAATATATTTAAGAATGTCAAACGGTATCTCACGGTCTTCCAAGGACACGTAAGGGATGCCGAGAAACTGGGCTTTGCTTTCAAGAATCGCCTCGGCCGGAAGGCCGCGTTTCGCCAATACCGATTCAAGATCGCCGCCGTTTTGTTCGGCTTCGGCTTTGATCTTCGGGATGTCGGAAGCCTCGATAAGATTTTTATCCGCGAGGATGTCTAATACACTCATGATATTGCGGGATTAATGAGAAGGCGTCGAAGTCGCGATAGCGCCGCTTCCCCTGCCAAAATCGGAAAACGGGTTTGGCCTTCCCACTGACTTACCGAGAGGTTCGGGCGCAAGCGGCTGGCTCTTATCTTTAAGACTCTGATAAACCGGATCGCTAAAAATCGACTCATCAAAAGTGATGGAGCGCAATTCAGTCAACATTGAAAGCAGGTCGGAACCGGCGATATCGTTAACCGGGCTTTGCGAAATATCCGACACCAGTCCGCCGGCGGTCGGATTAAGCGATTGGACCGAAGAGGACGCCGAGGTCGATCCGCCGCCCGAAAAGAACACCTCGTAAAGCACCACCAGAGCGACGAAGATGCCGAGAAAGAGGAGCGCTTTTTTGTTTTTTTGGAATAATTCGTTCATTGTCTTATTTGAGATAATAGGTGCGAATGGTCATGGTATAGGTAAAAGCACTGGGGCCGGCGGCCGCCGTTTGCCCCGATGACGTTTTGGCGGCGGAGAATGAAAGCGACGTTACATCAACAACGCGCAAGCTCTCTTCCAGTTCCTTAAGGAAACTGTAGAAGTCGCTGTAATTACCGGTAACGCTAAAACCAAGCTTGACGGAATTGTAAGGCAAATCATTCGGTCCGTTGACCGGCGCCGGCGTACCGGACGCCGCGCCGGCGGCCGCCGCCGGCGCCGAGGGCATTCCCGATAACGAAATGTTGGAAAGCGACATGCCGTACTTCGCCGCAATATTGTTAATGTCAATAATAAGGCGCACCGAATCAATGTGATCGGGCAGAAGTTTGTTGATCCGCTCTTTGTCAATATCGCTCATGGCATTGTAT
>JAGWZX010000057.1 GCA_018968805.1 Patescibacteria group bacterium
TTATTAAAAATTCTAAACCGGCCGTTTCCGGCCGGCCGCCGTTTCGGATTGAAGCTTACGACGTCGCCCACATTTTCGGTACAAACACAGTCGGCGTCATGACAGTAATTGAGAATGACGTTCCGAAAAAATCCGATTACCGTAAGTTCAAGATTCACCGCGAAGCCCCCGGTGACGACGTCGGGAACCTTAAAGAGGTGCTTGAAAGGCGCCTAAACCACGATGAGTGGCCGAAGCCGTCGCTTTTTGTCGCCGATGGCGGCCTGGCCCAGAAAAACGCGATTGAGGAAATTTTGGCGGGGCGGGGAATCACGATTCCCGTTTGCGCCGTCACGAAAAACGAACGCCACCGGCCGGAAAAAATTTTAGGCGACCAAACAATTATCCGCGCCCACGAAAAAGCTATACTCTTGGCCAACAGAGAAGCCCACCGTTTTGCGATCGCGTTTCACCGCCAACGCCGCGGTTCAGCGTTCAAATTCCAGTCTCGCTAAGTGATTTCTTTGATTTTCTCCGCAATCAAACTTATCTCGTCGTTGCGGTTCGAGATTTTACCTCTGATGGCGACGCAGCGTTCGGTTATGAGGAATTTTTTGAACTCTTCAAAAACACGCGGAAAAACCACGACCTCAATAGTGCCGGAAAAATCGGCCAGCCGGACAAACATCATTTGGTCATTCTTTTTGGTAAAAATCGGTTTAGCCTCCTCAATGATGCCGCCGATCACGGCAATCATACCCTCTTTCAGTTCACTTTTTACTTTGGCGATATTAACATCGCGCTTTTCAAGCGTATCCCGAAATTTATCCAAGGGGTGGCCGGAAATATACAGGCCAAGCAACTCTTTTTCCCAAGCTAACTTTTCCGCTTGGCTTGCGGCAGGAACGGGGAAGAGACGCAAATCATCTTGAGAAGCGGCCGAGTCGGCGAGGCCGCCAAAAAGCGAAGTCTGATTGTCCGGCACTTTTGATTTTTCTTTATTGTAAGCGAGCAAATGTTCAACATTACCGAGCATTTGGCCGCGCTCCCCGAATTCATCTAACGCTCCGGCTTTAATCAGCGCCTCCAGTGATTTTTTGTTCAAGTTTCTATCGTGAATACGGGAAAGAAAATCGCTAAATGACTTGAACGGGCCGCCGGCCTTGCGCTCGGTAATGATGGCGTTAGCGACGCCTTCACCGAAATTCTTTATCGTAGTGAGGCCGAAACGGATTTTGTCGGATGACGCGCGGGCCGCGCCGCCCGCGGCGGGCGGCGCGGCTTTCACCACCGTGAATCCGCTAAAACTCTCATTGATTGACGGTGGCAATACCCGGATGCCCATACGCGTGCATTCTGCTATGATTTCGGCGATTTTCTCAACATCGCCTGAATCAGCGGTGAGCACGGCCGACATGTAAATAGCCGGAAAATTGGCTTTCATGTAAGCCGTTTGGTAGGCCACCTTGCCGTAACTTGCCGCGTGCGCCTTGTTGAAACCGTATGCGGCGAATGGTTCAATCAGTTTCCACAGCTCATCGGCTTTTTTCGGAACCATGCCGTTTTTAATGAACCCCGCAATCAGTTTCTCTTTCTGCGCTTCCATTTCCGCCGGAATTTTCTTGCCCATGGCTTTGCGCAATTTGTCGGCTTCCAGCCATGAATAACCGGCCAATCTGACGGCGATCAAAAGCACGTCATCTTGGTAAGTAATCACCCCGTAAGAGGTCGCGAGAATTCCTTTCATGCGCGGGTCAAGATAATGGATGAGCGCCGGGTTATGTTTGCGTTCAACGTATTGCGGAATTGATTCCATCGGACCAGGACGATAAAGAGCGACCATGGCGTTTATATCATTAATGCTGGTCGGCCGCAGGTCTTTAAGATAGCGGGTCATGCCGGAACCGTTTAATTGGAATAAGCCCCCGGTTATGCCGGCCGCGAGCATGCTGAAAGTCTTCTTATCGTCAAGCGGTATGTTTTCAATATCGATGTCTTTGCCCTCCAGCTCTTTCACCAGACGCACCGCGTCTGCCAATATGGAAAGGTTTTTAATTCCAAGAAAGTCCAATTTCAGCAGTCCGACGTCCTCCATTACGTACATGTCATATTGGGTGATAATGCCTTGGCCTTTGGGATCAAGCTGAAGCGGCGTAAAATCGGTCAGATCGGTTGGCGCGATAACCACTCCCGCCGCGTGAACAGAAATATGGCGCGCGCAACCTTCGATTTTTTTGGCCAGGTCGATGATCCCGGCGACATCTTTATTGTTGTCGTACAACGCCTTAAGCTCCGGCACTATTTCCATGGCGCGGTCGATTGACATGGGAAAACCCTGTGAACCCATGGGAATAAGTTTGGCAATCTGGTCGCCAATACCATACGGATGTCCGAGCGCCCGGGCGATGTCACGCACACTGCCGCGCGCCATCATGGTGCCAAAAGTACCGACTTGGGCGACCTTGTCGGCCCCATACTTATTTTTGGCATATTCAATCAATTCATCGCGGCGAGTATCGGCAATATCCATGTCAATATCAGGAGCCGAAGGACGCTCCGGATTTAAGAAGCGTTCAAACGGCAGATTATATTCAATCGGATTTACCGTACTGATGTAAGTAAGATAAGATACAAGCGAACCGGCCGCCGAACCGCGGGTAGTGCTTAAAATTTTCTGTTCGCGCGCGTGGCGTAAAAGATCGGAAACGACCAAAAAGTAAGGCGCATAACCTTTATTGCGAATGATCGAGAGTTCGTATTCAACCCGTTCGCGCAAGGCCGGAGTATCCGACAGTTTGCGGCTTTCAATGCCGGCATACGTTAAATCGCGCAATTCTTCGTCCAGCGTTTTGCCGGGCGCCGGTTTATAGTCGGGGAATACCCAGCGGCCTAGCGTCAGCTCGAGATCGCAGGAATCGGCAATCGCGGCCGTATTATGAAGCGCCTCCGGACAATCGCTGAAATAATCCATCATTGTCGCGCTTTTCACGAACGAAAAATCGCCGCCGTTGTCAACACTGGCCCGCTCGGCATAATCAATATTGCTGTTTACGAGCATCATCGTGTCGCGCGCTTTTTTGTCGGCCGGATCAAGATAAAAAATATCGTGCGCGGCCGCCAGCGGGAGCGAATGCTTTCTGGCGAAGGTTTTTAGAAGCGACATGTTTCTCTCATGCCCTTCTATTTCAGGATGGCGGGTCAATTCCATAAAAAAATTTTTACCGAATACCCGCCTGTACCACTCCGCCGCTTCAAAGGCTTTGTCCTCGTCGCCATGCCCGATCGCTTCGGTTATTTCACTGCCGTAAGCTGGCGCGATGGCGATCAATCCTTCCGCATACCGCTCAATAATTTCTTTATCAATACGCGGCTTGTAATAAAATCCCTCAAGATGAGCGGCGGTAACAAGTTTGATAAGGTGTTTGTATCCGACCGCATTTTTAGCAAGCAGAATTAGGCGGAAGCGGCGGTTGTCTATCCCTGCCTGTTTGTCCAGCCGGCCGCGCATGGCGACGTAAGCGTCAACGCCGATAATCGGTTTGATGCCGTCGCGTTTACAGGCTTTGTAAAATTCAACTGCTCCATACAAATTACCGTTGTCGGTAAGCGCCAACGCCTTCATGCCGTCGGCTTTGGCCGCGGTTACCAATTCGTCAATTTTGGGCAAAGCCGCCAAAAGACTATAATGGGAATGCGCGTGCAGATGAGTGAATGTTTCCATGACATTGAGAATAATAACAAATCCCAAAGTATCGATAAACACGGAGTTTTCCAAAATAAAATCCGTCTGCGTCGTCGGTGTTGACGAAGCAGGCAGGGGTCCTTTGGCCGGGCCGGTCGCCGTGGGCGCTTTTTGCGTTCTCCAAGAAGCTGAGCACATGCTGTCAAGCTTTTTCCCAAAAGGCAAGGTGCGCGATTCCAAAAAGCTAACTGAGCCGCTCCGAGAAAAAATTTTCAAAGTGATTTGCCGCGAACACGCCGCCGGCAGAGTCGCCTATGCCGTTTCCTTTTCAAGCGAGCGCATAATCGACCGGAAAGGCCTTTCCTTTGCCATTCGCAGAGCGTTGCGGCTATCCCTAAAATCTTTGCCATTGCCAGAAGCTGATGGTTGCCGTGTTCTTTTGGACGGCGGCTTGCGCGCGCCGCGCGTGTTCCGCAATCAGCAAACTATCGTCAAAGGCGATGAAAAAGAAGCCGTGATCGCGCTCGCCTCAATAGCGGCAAAAGTGCTGCGCGATCGAAGGATGCGCGCTTTGGGACGCCGTTATCCTCTTTACGGTTTTCAGTCCCATAAAGGCTACGCAACGAAAATACATTTTCAGAAGATAGAAGAACACGGCATCTCACCGGTACACCGGAAAAGTTTTTTAAAGAAATTCAAACTGCGCGAGAAGCCGAAAAACAAACCCTGCCGCTGAAGAAGATGAGATACATCGGTAATACCCCTTCGGTAGCTATCGCGCTACAATCGAGGGGAATTACCAGCCAATCTCATCGCCATGCCAAGACCTAAAAACATCACAAAGCTCGCGTTCCCATACATTGGC
>JAGWZX010000058.1 GCA_018968805.1 Patescibacteria group bacterium
GCGGGCCGCGCTTTTAAGCACAGTCTAGTTAATTTCGTAAGTTATTGAAACGTCTGAAGTGACTTTATTACTGCCGGCCGGAATTTGAGGCGCAACCGATGGCGCGCTGGCGGCGGCGCCCATACCCATCGCCTTGTCGAAGTAAACAGGCGTGTTGTTGTTCTCGTAGAAACTTACAATGCGGACCAGTGAGACGTTGAGTTCTTTAGCCAAGACGCTTGCTTTGCTTTTAGCATCGGCTATGGCTTTTTCCCGCGCTTCGGCGTTGACCGTATCCGGATCATCAATTGAGAAGCTTATACCGCTTATATTGGAAACATTTTCCCCGCCAAGCGTACCGAGAATCATGCTGGCATCATCAACTTTTCGCACTTTAAGCTGAATACTCTGTGAAGCTTCGTACCCGACAACGACTTGTTTAGTCGGCGGATAAATCATTGCAATGCCGCTATAGGCGCCCGCCGGAGCCGTTTGCGTCTCCGAAATAGGGCGACTCTCATATTTCGGATAAATATTATAGCCTATGGTTTTAACATCTTTAGGGTCAAGATTGAATTTCTTAAGACTGTCCAAAACCGCATTCATCTTTGTTGAAGCTTTGGTTTGAGCTTCGGCAGGAGTCTTGCCTTCCTCCCGAACGTCAAAAGTGATGACGGCAATATCCGGTACGGCAAAAATCTCACCATGGCCGGAAACGGCGATAGTCGTCTGCGGCGTTATGCCTTGGCCGATGAATTCCCAATCTTTTATCACTGAAACCGTCTCCGCGACTAAAAAAAGACCGAGTAAAGCGAGGGTTATGATGCCGGCCTTGATAAGCGAGTGCGCGCCTGAAAACATAGGCTTCTCGTCCATAGTTAAAGAGAAATTAGATTGCTAATAATAATATTGTAACATCTTGCGGTTAAAAAGAAACCTCCGCCGCGTCGCAGAGATTTTCAAAAAGCGATAAGACCGTCATGGGACCGACGCCGCCGGGTACCGGGGAAATGGCGGAGACAATTGGCGCGACATCTTCAAAGTCCACGTCGCCGACCAGACGGCGAGTAGGAATTTCCTCTTCAAGTTTAGCCGCCGGCCGGCCCGTGCTCAGTGAATTAATGCCCACGTCCACCACGACCTCGCCGGGTGACACAAAATCCCTGGTCACCAACTTCGGCCGGCCGGCGGCGACAATCAAAATATCAGCGGTGCGACTTTTGCCGGCAATATCAGAAGTGCCGCGATGACAAACTGCCACCTGCGCGCCTTCGCGCTTCATGAGAGTTGCGATCGGGCCGCCGACCAAATCCGAGCGACCTATCACAGTAACTCTCTGTCCGGCAACCGATAAACCGTACCCGCGCAGAAGCGATAGCACGCCCTTGGCGGTCGCCGGCACGACCGCCCGCCTATCACCCGCCTCAAAAATCTTCTTATTGGCACTGGTCAAACCGTCAACGTCTTTTACTGGCGCGATAGCGTCAATGACTTTCTGCTTATCCAAACGCGGCGGCAAAGGTAACTGAACAATTATGCCGTCAACGCCGTCGTCGTCATTCAGATTCGCTATGTTTCCGACGAGCTCTGCGTCATCAACCGTTTCAGAAAAAGTCTGGTGTAGAACTTTAGCGCCGATTTGTTCAGCAAATTTTTTCTTCTGGGAAATGTAAGCGCCGGATTCGGCCAACGCGCCGACCTGAAGAATGGCCAGCACGGGTGTTTTAGCGCTCTTGGCGATAACCTCTTTCAAACGCTTGACACCTTCATCCCGCAATTTGCGCCCGTCTAAAATTAAAGTCATGTAAATAGCGTACAGCGTTTGGCGTTGAGCGTAAAGTCCAAAAGAGAAAAAGCGGCCATCGCGATCGCCCTGTTGACTCCAGGACCCCTAAACGAGCAAAACCGCTTCCCGCCGCGCCATCTGCCTCTCTAGTTAGGAAATCCCGCCTATGATATAGTACCGAAATCGCACTCTTCTTATGCAAAAAGTAAAATTCTACAAGAGGAAAAGCGTTTACATACCGGCGATAATCGCGGTAGTCCTAATCGGTCTTATCATCTATCGCTCAAACAGCAAGAAAAATCCCGTCGCGCTGGCCACGGTGACGCGCGCTACCGTCACCCAAGAAGTTAGCGTGACCGGTACCGTCAAATCTAAAGAGTCTGTTGAACTCGCGTTTGAAAAAACCGGCAAGATTAAGGCGGTAAATGTAAGCGTTGGTGATAAAGTGCCGGCCGGTACAGTATTGATATCGCTTGAAAACGGTGTCGAGACATCGGCGCTTGAGGACGCCCAAGCGAAATTGGCGTCGGCGCAAGCTCATTACGCCGACTTGGCCGCGGGCGGCAGCCCGGCAGCCGTGCAAGTCAAACAAACCGAGCTGGACAAAGCCGATGCCGATCTCGCCACTGATTATGCCGCTGTCGCAAACATTGTCATAGACTCTTTCAATAAAGCTGACGATGCCGTACACCGCCAAGCGGACACGCTTTTCAGCAACCCTTTATCGTCGAACCCCCAGCTTAGTTTCGCTTCGAGTGACCAGCAATCGGTCATTGATTCCGAGTCAGGGCGTTTTGCCGTTGAAACCGTACTAGCGCAGTTCAAAATAATTTCACAAAGTGATATGAGCGCCGCGCCAGTTGCCGAGAAAACCCTTAATGACATCAAAAACTATCTTTCCGAAATAAACGATTTCTTGGTAACCACCAATCGAGCCTTGAATGCCGCGCTTAACCTTTCCGATACCACCGCGGCAAGCGACAAAGACGCCCTCAACACCGCGCGCACAAATATTAACACCGCCATAACCAGTGTCACGAACCAAATTCAGGCAATCGCCACGCAAAAAATCGTGGTGCAAACAGCGAAAGACAACCTGGCTCTAACCAAAGCCCCGGCGACACCGGATGTGTTGGCTGGCGCTTTAGCCGACGTACAGAGCGCCGACGCCAATGTGAAAAACGCCCAGGCGGTGCTCGCTCAAACTTATATAGTGGCGCCATTCACCGGCGTGATAACACGGCAGGACGCTAAGATCGGCGAAATTGCCACTGCCGGCACCGTCCTCACGGCACTGGCCACAGACAATTTCAAAGTGGAAGCGTACATTCCTGAAGCTGATATTGCCAAAGTGGCAATCAACAATCCGGCGCAAATAACTCTGGACGCATACGGCAACGACACCGTCTTCAACGCCCATGTGGTGGCTATTGATCCAGCCGAAACCGTAATTGACGGCGTATCAACCTATAAAACGACCTTGCTTTTTGACACTCCCGATCCGCGCATCCGTTCCGGTATGACAGCCAATACCACCATCATCACGGCTACACACGACAACGCCTTAACCATACCGGCTCGCGCCGTTTATGACAAAAACGGCCAAAAATTCGTCAAGGCCACCGCCGATGGCAAGAACTTCACCGACCGCGAAGTAACAGTGGGTATCCGCGGCGCGAACGGCGAAGTTGAAATTCTTTCCGGACTGTCCCAAGGCGATCAGGTGGCGGCTTCGGCGCAGACGCAATAAAACCTATGGCGCTAATTGAAGTAAAAAATCTCGGCAAGACTTACGAGGACGAGGGCACCGCGACCGTGGCGCTCAAAGACGTAACGTTCAGCATTGATCGGGGCAACTTCGTCGCCATCATGGGACCGTCGGGGAGCGGCAAGTCCACGTTGCTTCATCTCCTTGGACTTCTTGATGAGCCGACCCGGGGTACTTATTTTTTTGACGGTAAAAATACCGCGGACTACAAAGGAGTGGAGCTTTCCAAACTTCGCAACCAAAAAATCGGTTTTGTTTTCCAAATGTTCAATCTTCTGCCGCGCACGACCGTCTTAGAAAACGTAAAATTGCCGTTGATTTACTCCGACATTCCCGAGCGCGACTGGGACAAAATCGCCCGGGAAGCGATTGACTCAGTCGGATTGTCGCACCGCACCGAACACGGCCCGGCCGAACTTTCCGGCGGCGAGAAACAGCGCGTCGCCATCGCCCGCGCTCTAGTGACAGACCCGGAAATAATTTTCGCTGATGAGCCGACCGGCAACTTGGATTCCAAATCCGGCAAGCAAGTGATGTCCGTCATCCAGCATCTGAACGAAGAGCGCGGCAAAACCATCGTCCTCATCACCCACGAAACATCAACCGCCGACCACGCCGAGCGCATTATCCGCCTGATGGACGGCGCGATTGAGAGCGACAAAAAAGTCGAGAAGCGGCTGACGGCGGAAGACGAGTTTGTGAAGTAGGGTAACACCAAGGCACAAATTCGCACGAATAACGGGGATAAAATTGAGTAGCGATGTGAATATACTGAATTATGTACTACGAATAAGAGATAAACATGTCAGGAATAAAAGACGCAAGTGTCGTTGATCTGGTAGTAAAATCTAAGGAAG
>JAGWZX010000059.1 GCA_018968805.1 Patescibacteria group bacterium
TTTTCCGCCGCGCCCGATATCACCGAGTCGAAGGCGGTTGAAAAAGCCAAAGTTATACCGGAAATCGCCAAGTGGTTCGGCGGTAAAAATATAAAAAGGGTTATTTACATAAAAGGCCGTCTGGTTAATCTTATTGTCGCTTGACCGCCGCAATGCGTTGGCCGGGAATTTGACAAAAAGCACATCTTGTCTTAAACTCCCATATTATAGTTTTAACGTATTCCAGATTGCCGTACCGCGAGCGGCTAAACACGATGAACAATTCGCTGTCGTTTAATCCCAAGCAGATTACAAAAAAGCTTCTCGCGGCGTTGCCGGATCGGGCGCGCGACGTCATTACGAGTCGCTACGGGCTCGACAAAAACGCCAAGAGGCTGACTCTTGAAGCCATCGGTAAGCGCTATGGTATTACACGCGAGCGCGTCCGCCAGATTGAAAATTACGCCCTCCACAGCATCAAGCGCTCGGACGCTTATGGCAAGGAAAAAGCGGTGTGGACTGAGCTTGAGTCAATCATGCGAAGGCTTGGCGGTATTGTTTCCGAGGATTACCTGCTCGAATATCTTTCCAAAGACAAAAGCGTTCAGAATCACGCGTATTTGCTTTTGGTGTTGGGCGGCACCTTCAAGAAAGAAAAGGAAGATGAGCAGTTCCGCCACCGCTGGCATATCAGCGACGAATTGGCACGCAAAGTTCATGACGCTCTAAACAAACTTTACAAAAATTTGAATGACAGGGATTTGGTTTCGGAGCTTGATATTATCGCGGCTTTTCTTTCGCATGTTGAAGACATCTCCGAAGAGTACAAGAAAGATCACGATGTCATCCGCCGCTATCTGGACCTTTCCAAAGTTATAGGCAAGAACCCTTTGGGGGAGTGGGGATTGACTTCGTCACCGAACATTCGCGCCAAAGGAATGCGCGATTACGCGTTTTTAGTGATTCGGAAACACGGTTCGCCTATCCATTTCCGCGAAGTCGCCAAGTCCATTGAAAAAGTATTCGGCCGAAAGGCTCATGTGGCCACGACTCACAATGAACTGATTAAGGATCCGCGTTTCGTGCTGGTTGGCCGAGGTTTGTACGCGCTTGCCGAATGGGGTTACATGTCCGGCGTGGTCAAGGATGTGATTCGTAAGCTTTTGGAAGCTAACGGCCCGTTGAATCGAGACCAGATTATTGAGAAAGTGATGAAGGAACGCTATGTTAAGGAAAATACCATTGTGGTAAACCTTCAGAATCCGAAAAATTTCAAAAAGACTAAGGATGGTTTATACACGGCAGTTTAAACGGCCGCGCTCAAAAATTGCAACCCCCGCCGCGGCATATGTCCGCGGCGGGGGTTTTGCATAAGGCTCATTCGAGCGTTATTATGTTGTCATGCTGAAAGAGACTATTTTTGCCATAGTCGAACTGTTTTATGATTTGATCTGGCTGTTTGCCGCCGCGGTTGTTGTTGCCGTCGCGTGCGTGATTTTGGTGGTCAGGTTGCATTTATCGCCGGATTTATACGGATTATTTTTGGTTTTCAACGTGCTGTATGTTACCGCGCCGGTTTGGGCGCCAATCGTTTTCGGCATCACCTTTTTCAACCTGTGGTTGCGTTACATCAGAGCCGAGTACATAAAAAAACAAGGCGCGGTGCTTTTGGAAATTAAATTGCCGAGAGAAACAGTCAAATCGCCGTTGGCGATGGAGATTTTCTTTACATCGCTCTATCAGACCGGCACGGCGGCGGGTTACATTGATTCGTTCTGGCGCGGTAAAGTTCGGCCTTGGTTCTCGCTTGAGTTGGTTTCTGTTGAAGGTAAAGTTAAATTTTTTATCTGGTGCCATACTAAATTCCGCAATCTGGTGGAGGCGCAACTTTACGCTCAATATCCTAATATTGAAATTCACGAGGCGGAAGATTACATGGCATGGTTTCATCATCCGGACCCCGTTAATTGGCCAATGTGGGCGACTTACTTCAAGTTCATGAAGCCGAACATTTATCCGATCAAGACTTACGTTGATTACGGCTTGGACAAACTTGACACCAAAGAAGAGTATAAAGTAGATCCGATGACATCGATTTTGGAGTATCTCGGTTCAATGAAAAAAGGCGAGCATGTTTGGATTCAAATTATAATTCAAGCCCACCGTAAATTGAGTCTAAAAAATGACGGAGTGCTTTTGGGGAAAGAAGATTGGAAAGAAGAAGTGCGCGAGGAAATTGAAAAAATTCGCAAAGAATCAATCGTTGAAAAACCCGGCAGTGAATTCCCGGGCATGCCCAATCCTACCAAAGGCCAACAGAATACCATTGCCGCGTTGGAGCGCAGCGTGTCAAAGTGGCCGTTCGAAGCTTGCATCCGCGGCATTTATATCGCCCACAAAGATTCTTTTGACCCCATCAGTATTACCGGTCTTATCGGTACCTTCCGACAGTATAGCAGTAATGACGACGTAAACGGTTTCAAGCTGGGCTGGTTTACCGATTTTGACTATCCATGGCAAGATTTTCGCCGCCTGCGCCGCACGCAAGACGAGAGGGAGATGCTTGAAGCCATAAAACAGCGCTCGTTTTTTCAGGCGCCGTTCAAAAATTTCCACCAGTCACCGATTATTCTTAACACCGAGGAGCTTGCCACGATTTATCATTTCCCTGGCAGTGTCGCCGCTACGCCGTCGTTCGAGCGCATTCCTTCAAAACGCACGGAAGCGCCCGCTAATTTACCGATCTAACGCGCAAACATGGACGACTTTTTGCCAGAATTGCTCGCGCGTCTTCAGATCAAATCACTGCGAATTTGGATAATCGCTGCGGTGGCGGTCGCAATATCGGCCGCGGCGTTTTATTTTTTTATTGTTGCGCCGCCAAGCGCCTTTCCTCCCGATGCCGTGGTGTCTATTCCTGAAAACTCCACCCTTAAAGTAATGGCAAATATTCTCGCGCGGGATCATGTTATCCGCTCGCCGTTTTGGTTTCGGGTCATAGCCGTGGTGACCGGCGAGGAACGGCGTCTCAAAGCCGGCGAATATTTGTTCGCTTCGCCGGTAACGGTGTTCGCAATCGCCGCGCGCTTGGCGCGCGGCGACTCCGGTTTTACGCCGGTACGCGTGACTTTTCCCGAAGGGGCGACGGTCAAGCAAATGTCGGTTATTTTGGAAGACAATCTAACCCGCTTTGACGGCCGGGCTTTCGTCACTCTGGCTGCGCCAAAGGAGGGCCATCTTTTTCCGGACACGTACTTTTTGCCGCCGGCCGCGACGCCGCGGGATGTTGTTGCGATGATGGAGAATAATTTCAATGCCAAGATCGCCGGCTTGAAAGGGAAAATTGCGGCTTCCGGTAAAACCGAAGACGATGTCGTAAAGGTCGCTTCTATTCTGGAAGATGAAGCGCGAACAACAGAGACGCGGCGGACCATTGCCGGCATCATCTGGAAGCGGCTTCTCCTGGGCATGCCCCTTCAGGTGGATTCGCCGTTTGAGTACAGCATCGGCAAGAACACTTTTCAGCTTACCACCGCCGATTTGAAAAATGATTCACCTTACAACACTTACACCCACAAAGGTTTGCCGCCCACTCCGATAGGAAATCCGGGTTTGGACGCGCTGACTGATGCGTTGACGCCGATCGATTCGCCTTATCTTTATTTTCTTTCAGACGTGCGTGGCAACATTCACTATGCCGCAACCTTTTCTGAGCATCTCGCCAACAAGCAGAAGTATTTGCCGTAGCCGCTATTGACGTGAAATCAAGCAGGGTGTAACATTCAAACGTGGGTTTGAATGTTTTTAATTATGATAAAGACGACCAAACGCAAGGAACCGCCTAATAAACCGAGCCCTGCGGCGCGGCTCCTCCGTCTGGCCGGCGATGAAAGCCGTATGCGTATTCTCTGTCTGATTTTCGGCGGAGACAAGATTTGCGTTTCTGAAATTGCCGAGAGGCTAGATATGAGCGTGGCTGTTGTTTCCCATCATCTAAAAGTGATGGCCCGGGCCGGTTTGTTCAGACCGCTTAGGCGGGGCAAGGAAGTCTGCTATATCTTTGAAAAGAGCGATTTCGCGAACGATCTTAAGAAATTTATCTGCAAATATAACAGCCCTTAATTTTTTTATAAGTTATCATTAAAGTTATCAATAAAAACATGTCAAAAGTAATAAATTCAACGGAAAAAGATTTCAAAAAGACGGTTTTGGATTCCAAACTGCCGGTTTTGGTGGATTTTTGGGCGCCTTGGTGCGCGCCTTGCCGGGCCATGGCGCCGGCTTTGGACGAACTTTCAGAAGAGCTGGCCGACAGGCTTAAAATCGTAAAAGTCAACGTGGAGGAACCGGAAAACATGG
>JAGWZX010000060.1 GCA_018968805.1 Patescibacteria group bacterium
CTGCCGCGGCCTGCCGCGCCCGTTCCGCCGCGAAATTCGCCGCCTCTTCAAGATAAGCGAACAGTGCGCCGTTCTTCTCCTCGCCGACACACAAGCGGACAACCAGCGCCAGGGCGCGACCAAAGACCCGAAGCAATTCCGGCTCGCTTCTAAGCGATTCAAAAATGTTTGATCTTAAGCTTGCTCCGGTCACCCGCCAACCGCCCTCTCCGCGCACAAGCGCCAAATCGCAATAAGAAAAATCCTGCAAGCTGTAGCGCAGTTTTGATTTGAGCAAACGCGTTCCGGAAGCCGTGGCGCGCACCATGCCCAAATCTCTGGTAAAAACCGCAAGCAAGCAGTTTGCTTCGCCGGACGGAGCGCTCGCTAAAACAAAACCCGGGGTGTGATAGATGTGGTGCATAAGAAGCGTTTATCGTATAGCGATTAGCGTTTAGTCGCGGGAGAAAGACAAAAGAGAAGAAAATACCGAAGGGAGGGCGGTGACGTCGTTATCTTTGTTGAAATGGCCCTTGCCTTTTTCCATAACCGCCTTGGCGCCGAGCTTCGCGGTGAAATCCATGCTTTCTGCAACCGGAATATCACCGTCGTTGTCGGAAAAAATCGTAACAAATTTCGGACAATGGCTTTTGGCTTTGGAGATATCGAGCGGCAAGGAATAAAATTCGGCGATTTCCGGAATGTTGATGTTGCCGGAAAAACCGGCCACAAAAACACAACCGCCGACTTCGGCACCTTTCGGAAAAGTTTCAAAATAGCGGAGCGTGGCGACACAACCGAGAGAATGGCCGACGAAGTAAGTCTCCTTGTTCGGCCGGCCCACGGCGTTTTTTAGCGCGAAAATCCATTCGGCAACTTTCGGCTTATCGGCGTGGGGCATGGCCAAAGCTTCCACCGCAAATCCGCGCGCCTTAAGCTCCCAAGAAAGCCAGGGAAACCAGTGATTGTCTGGGCGGCCTCCCCAGCCATGAATTAAAAAGACGCGTTTTTGCATGAAAAAATCTTAACATAAATCGTCCGGAGACGTTCGGCCGCCATCGCTTCGGCGTCGAGCGCGTTATTACGGTTTTGAGTTCTAATCTTTCCGGACGACCCTGAACGAAAACTCGTCGACCGAAATACTCTCGCCGCCGGCAACCGGCTCAAATACGAACGACGAGATCAGTGTCGCCTTGGCAAACGCTTCTTTGCGTGACTCTACGAACGCCCGGCCTTTGTCATCGGTCTCAACCGAAAGCGCTATTGAGTCCGAAGGCGTTAGGTTTATCTTCTTGCGGAATTCCTGAACGGCCCTTATGAATTCCCGCACCCGCCCCTCTTCCTTAAGTTTTGGAGTGACAGCGAGATCTAATTTCACCGGCGGGCCATCTTGGCCAGCCGTGTCGTCTAACACCACTTCTTTTACGTTCACTTCATCTTTCAAAATTTCTGCCAATTCATCCCAATATTTAGATAAAACTCCCCCTTTGTGTTTTATTGAGAGTTTTTGTAATGGCTGGCGCACCTTGATTTTACCATCGGCTCTTTGCATAAGTGCCATTGAAGCGAAGCTGCGAATGAATTTCATACCTGTTAGGACATCGTTATCGACTCGCCCCGGATTAGGCCAGTTATCAAGATGGACACTTTCTTCTTCTCCATGGAGTGACTGGTGGAGATATTCCGCGAAGAACGGCGCGAACGGCGCCAAGAGTTTCGCAAGCGTCAAAAGGACATGGCGGGTAGTGGCCAGAGCTTGCATTTTGTTTTCTTCGTCATCACCTTTGAATCTGTCGCGCGAGCGGCGGATGTACCACTGCGACAGGTCGGCGATGAAATCGCGGATGGCGCGCACCGGCTCAAACAGACGGTAGTTATCCAGCCCTTCGGTAACGAGCGCGATCAATTCGTCAAGGCGGGCGAGAATCCAACGATCAAGAACATGGGTGGCTTTTTGCTTATAGCTTTTGGCTTTTAGTGAAGACGGGGAATAATACAGGAGATAGAAAGCGAGAACGTTGTCGGCGAGATTGAAAACTTTTTTGACGATTTCATCCACCGCCTTCTCTTCGAAATTTTTCGATTCGCCCGGCTGGTTGACCGAATACATCCAGAGCCGCAAAGCATCGGCGCCGTATTTTTCTATCATAGGCAGAGGCATTATGACATTGCCGAGTGATTTGGACATCTTCTTGCCTTGCGCGTCCAAAATATGCCCCAAACAAATGACATTTTTGTAAGCTTTGCCTTTTTCCATAAGAGTCCCGACCGCGTGCAGGGTATAAAACCAGCCGCGCGTCTGGTCAATCGCTTCGGAAATAAAATCGGCGGGATAGAGAAAATTTTTGCTTTTGTAGGCGCGCGGCCCGTATTTGTCCGCGTCTTCGGCAAACGGCATCGCGCCGGAATCAAACCAGACATCCACCACCTCCTTGACTCTTTTTTGCGCACCCCCGCAGGCACAGGTTAAAGTGACCTCATCGATGCGCGGCCTGTGGGGATTGAATTCCTTGCCAGTCGTGTTGTCCACAAAAAGCGTCCTCGGATTCGCATAACCATTCATCAGTGTTTTCCGCAAACTTCCCCTCATATCGGCAACGGGCAAATCCTCAAGATAACGGATGAGAAACGCGAGCGGCCCCTCGTGCGAAACGACGCAGACAGTTTTGCCTCTATGCGCGGCAATAACATCGCGAAGAAAATTGACAATCCGCCCCTCAACGCTTTGCCAGCTTTCGCCGGCACCGCCCCTCGGCGCGCGATAAAACTCTTCGGCCGGCAGACTCTTATAGGTTTTCTGTTCCGCAAGAACGCGCGGATCGTCAATTTTGCACTCATTCCACGATCCGCTGTCAACTTCGCGCAAGCGGTCGTCAATAATGATTTCCTTTTTACAGACTTTTCCGATAATTTCGGCGGTCTGTTTGGAACGCGTGACCGGCGAAGCATAAATCGCCGCCGGATCCTCGCCGGCCAATCGTTTGGCGGTTTCGCGCGCTTCCTTAACACCCTCGGCCGTCAAAGGATAGCCCTCATAGACATGGGAAAAAATTCCCTTCAGATTCTTTTCGCTCTCGCCGTGCCGCACCAGAATAATCTTTGTGAACATGCCTGGCGCCCCTCTCAAAATTTCGTCAAACGAGCCGACGACAACCCGCTTGCCGCACGATTCGCACTGCCAAACCGGCAAAGGCGTGCCCCAGAAGCGTTCGCGGGAAATAGCCCAGTCTTTAACTTCGGACAGCCACTCGCCGAATCGGCCTTCTTTGATATGCGCCGGCTCCCAATTTATTTTTTCGTTCTCCTTTATGAGTTTGCCGCGCAGGGCCGACATTTTGATGTACCAAGAATCACGCGCGAAATAAATTAGAGGCGTATGACAACGCCAGCAAGAAGGATAACTGTGTTCATATTTTTCTTTGGCAAACAAAAGATCGCGGCCGGCTAACTCCCTGATGATATCCACCGCCGTTGCTTCATCGCGCACAAACTTGCCGGCCAAAAAACCGGCTTCCTTTTTGAAGGTGCCGTCTTCGTTGACGAGGTGATACTTAGGCAAACCGACTTTCGTGCCCAATTCAAAGTCATCCTGGCCGTACATCACCGCCGTATGCACAATTCCCGTTCCCTCTTCGGTCGTGACAAAATCCGCGGCGTAGACTTTGAAAGCTTTCGCCAGTTTTCCTTTCTCTTCGTCTGGCAAATTTTCGGAAAGAAATGGGTATAGGGGCTCGTATTCCAAACCAACAAGCTCCTTCCCGGAAAAACTTTGCAAAATGGTATAGGGATCATCTTTCGCAACCGACTTCAGTCGGTCATTTCCTACGATATATCGCATGTGTTGTAATTCAATCAGTGAATATTTGATGTCGGGATGAACAGCCAAGGCGACATTGCCCGGCAAAGTCCACGGTGTCGTCGTCCAAGCGAGCAAGTAAGTGTTATCCGGAAATTTTAAATTTTGACTTTCACTTTTGCCTTTTGGATTTTGAATTTTGAATTTTACGGTAACCGCCAGATCCTTGACCGTCTCATAACCTTGCGCCAATTCGTGCGAAGAAAGCGCCGTACCGCAACGCGGACACCACGGCACCACTTTGTAATCCTTGTAGAGAAGACCTCGCTCGTATACTTTTTTGAAAATCGCCCAAAGCGATTCGATGTAACTCGCGGCGTAAGTTACAAAAGGGTTGTTCTGGTCAACCCAAAAACCTATTCGCTCGGTGAAAGCGCGCCATTCGTCTATGTATTTCCAGACGCTTTCGCGGCATTTTTGATTAAACGCGGCGATG
>JAGWZX010000061.1 GCA_018968805.1 Patescibacteria group bacterium
TTTTTATCGGATATGGGGAACGTGGGATCAATGCCGCGGCCTTCAATAGGCAATCCGTCGTCGCGCAGAGTCACGCTATTGACGATAAGCGCGCTGTATTTTTGCGAGGGATCGATCGGGGCGTCAATCGGGTAGGTATTTTCAATGGTGCCCCAGCCGCGCGTGGTGGTGCCGACAGCCACGGCCAAGTTGAAACGTTTCAAAACAGCCGCGGTGTCCTCGGCGGTTGATTGCGTGCCGTTGTCAATCAGAACGACATTTTTTTGGTATTTTGCCAATTCCGGCAGTTTGCCGATCTTGGTGCGTATAGGCATATAGTCGCCATGTTGGTAGAGATCGTAGATGTACTGGTTCGGACCCATAAAAAGGCCGAAAAGGTAGGGCAAATAATCCACCGCGCCTCCGATATTGCCCCGCAAATCCAAAATCAGGGAATTTTGCGCGGTCGCCCCGTTTTCTTTTTGAACGGCTTGCACGAATTCGTCCAACGTGGTCGGCGCGAACTTGGAAATACGGAGATAGAATATGCGCGGCGAGATTTCTTTGGTAAAAACAGTGGGCTCCACGCCGCCCTGGTCGTAGCGCGATTTATCGGCGGCGTTCATCAGAACTTGTTCGGCGTATTTGACGGCGGCGATCTTTTGCGCGGCGGCGGGCGAATTGTTCTTGGACAGCAAGGCGAGCTGTCTTTCGGCGGCTGTCTTGATCTCCGCGGTCGTTGAAGCCGCCGCCGCGCCGACGGTCGCGTACAAATTTTTTGACGTGTCGACATTGGCGACCGTCTGCCGCAAGGCCACCGTCTGATTTTCAGTATATAAGGCGCTTCGGCCGAATGGTTTGAGGTTTACAAGCACGAGATTGCCGAGCTGTGTCACGAAATCTTTCTTTTGCGCGTCAGTCATGCTGGTTGTGGAATCGGATATGAGACTGGCAACGCCGGCGCGAGTGGAAGTGGCGAGCGTGACGGGATGATTGAGCAATTTCTCGGCGCCGAGTTGGAACAGGTTGCTCAAATCGGAGTCGCTGATTTTATCCCAGTAATTTTTTTGGATGGCGTCGTATATTTCCAAATCAAACCGGACAAAAGGCGAGGCCGGCTTCGGCGCCAAAAGCCGGTGGGCGCCGAAGCCGGCCGCCCCCAGCCCGAGCATGACAACAACCGCGCCCGCCAGTAATTTTTTCCCCGACATGACTGCAATTATAGCATCCATTTCCGTCCATTCGAATTTTTGCTATAGTACGCCCATGCAATCCGAGGAAATCCGCCAGCGTTTCCTTAAATTTTTTGAAAAACGGGGGCATAAAATCATTCCCTCGGCTTCGCTCGTGCCGGAAAACGATCCGTCGGCGCTTTTTATTTCGGCCGGCATGCAACCCCTGGTTCCGTATCTTCTCGGTGAAAAACACCCGCTTGGTACGCGCCTCGTTGATGTTCAAAAATGCGTCCGCACCACCGATATTGACGATGTCGGCGATGCCACTCACGCCACTTTTTTTGAGATGCTTGGAAACTGGTCGCTCGGAGATTATTTCAAGGAAGACGCGATCAAATGGAGCCATGAACTTTTGATCTCCAAAAAAGAAGGTTTCGGTCTTGATCCCAGGCGGCTTTACATAACGGTTTTTGCGGGAGATGAAAACGCGCCAGCCGACGAAGAGTCGGAAAAAATTTGGCAAAGTGTCGGCATTCCCAAAAATCGCATTTACCGCTTAGGCGCGGACAAAAATTGGTGGCAGGCGGGCGAGAGCGGGCCGTGCGGGCCGGATTCCGAAATGTATTACGATGTTACCAAGCGCGGCCTCGGCGATCTGACCCGCGAACAATTTTTGGCGGCGGACGATAAAAGGGAAGTAGTGGAAATTTGGAACGATGTCTTTATGGAATATCTGAAAAAGGACGGCAAGGTTGTCGGAAAATTACCGAAAAAAAATGTGGACACCGGCGCCGGGCTGGAGCGGTTGGCGGCAGTCTTGCAGAATAAAGATAATATTTTTTATACGGACTTATTTGCGCCGGTGATGGAGATTTTGAATGAGATTTCGCCTCGCGGCGATTTGCGCGCAAAAAGGATCGCCGCTGACCATATTCGTTCCGCCGTTTTCATTTTGGCGGACGGTGTTACGCCTTCCAACACCGACCGCGGCTATGTTTTACGCCGACTTATACGCCGCGCCGTCAGGTTCGGCAGGGGACTTGGTTTATCCGATGAATTCTACAAAGAAATCATTTCCGTTATCGCAGATAAATACGGGAAAAATCATTCTCACATTCTGCAGAATGTGAGAATGATTGAGAAGGAGTTTTTGGCGGAAGCCGATAAATTCTCAAAGACACTCGATCGAGGCATGAAGGAATTTGAGAAAGGCACCGATCCTTTTGTCTTGTTCACGAGCTACGGTTTCCCGATTGAACTCACGCTGGAGCTTGCCAGAGAGAAAGACGTGAAGATTGATTTGGAAAAATTTAACGCCGAGATGAAAGAGCACCAAGAACTCTCCCGCGCCGGAGCGGAGCAAAAATTCAAAGGCGGCTTGGCCGACACAAGCGATAAGGTAACTCAATATCACACCGCGACGCACTTATTACACCAGGCGCTTCGCGATGTTCTCGGCGAGCATGTCGGCCAAAAAGGAAGCAACATCACGGCGGAGCGGTTGCGTTTTGATTTTACTCATCACAAAAAAATGACGCCGGAAGAAATTTCCGCGGTTGAGAAAATCGTCAATGAAAAAATAAAAGCAGCCTTGCCGGTAAACAAGGTGATTTTGCCGCGCGCCGAAGCGGAAAAAACAGGCGCGCGGCACTTCTTTGGAGAAAAATACGGCGACCAGGTTTCGGTTTATTACATCGGCGAAACGCTTCCGAGCGCTTATTCCAAGGAATTTTGCGGCGGGCCGCATGTTGCAAATACCTCCGAACTAAAAGGAGTATTCAAAATTACAAAAGAAGAAGCCGTCGCCGCCGGCATCCGCCGTATCAAAGCCGTTTTGGCATAATTATGCCGAGGTTCGTGCTATAATTTCCCCATGTTCGGTTCCTCAAAAAAACCGCGTGCGAGTTTTAATCTTGCGCTTGATATCGGAAACGGCAGCATCGGCGGCGCGTTGTTCGAAGTCGTAAGCGGGGAACCGCGCGTGTTTTATTCCGCGCGCGAGCCAGTCGCCTTTCAGGAGAATTTGACCGTAGAACGTCTTACCGCCGGAATGCTATCCACGTTAAAGTCATCAGTAGCTCTCGTTGAAAAATATTACTCCGGTTTAAGCGCCGCGCGCGAACTTAAAAACATCGGCGTTTTCTTTTCGTCACCCTGGCACTCATCCGAGACAAAAGTTTTAACGCTCGATCTCACCATCCCGACCGTTATCACCAAAACTATGATTGAAAAACTGATTGCCACGGAAGATGCCGCATTTCGCGGCCATGTGGCGCGTGATGGCGGAAAGGGAAAACAGCCGTCGCTCCTGGAACGCATGACGATGGGCTTCCGCCTTAATGGCTATCCTACCGCCAAACCATATGGACAAAAAGCCACTGAAGTGAGCGCGGTCATGTTTGAGAGTCTTGTCTCTAGAAAAATTCGGGATACCGTGCGCCACGTTCTCGAGCGCCTGCATCCGACAGGCACGCTTTCGTATTACGCTTTCCCCGCGGCGGCGCAGGTTGTACTCCGTGAACTTTCCGGACTCTCTCAATTTGTGACGGTGCGGATTGGCGGTGAGGTTACCGACGTGATGTTGGTTAGAGACGGTGTTCTCGCGGCCGCAGCCACTTTCCCGACGGGCCGGAACAGTTTGGAGCGAAAACTCAAGCGTTTTTACGCCACGCATCCTCATTGCGCGCTGGCATCGCTTATTGCCTTGCGCCGCGACGCCGCTATCGGGACAAAGGATAGCGCAATCGTTGACGAAGCGCTGCGTTCCACTAAACAGGCCTGGCTTGATTCGTTGCGGAAGGTGTGCGCCGATTTTTCTCGCGGAGGTTTTTTGCCGCGCACGGTATTTGTTTTTGAAGAAGAAGGGGTACATTCGCCTTTTCCTGATTGGCTCGCCGAAACGCCATCGGAACTTTTTGGCCGTAACGAGCCGATAACAGTAACCATGCTCGATCGGAATTCCGCTTCTTTTTTTGTCGGTCATGAGATACAGAAGGAACCGGATGTGGCTCTGGCAATCGAGGCGGCATTCATGGCAAGCGGGGTCGCCTTGTGATACACTTTAAGAAAC
>JAGWZX010000062.1 GCA_018968805.1 Patescibacteria group bacterium
ACGCGCCCGGTCCGTGTCGTCATGGAAAATATTTTCCTGATTCACGCCGCGACTGTAGAGGTGATAGTGTTCCCCAACTGATATTTCCCGCAGGCTCATTTTTTATAGTTTAGTTCTTTCCCCAACAATGTCAATAACAGGTATTGACATTGTTGGGACGGAGCCGGAGAATCGTGGTCAAAAAATATGGTATTGACCTAGTCTTTAAGGTGTATCACAGTGAGTTTACGTTGGCGTAGTTTGCGGGGACGGATAGGTTTATCTCCAGATTCGATCTGCTTAATGATTTTCTCCAAATCCTCCATCCGGTATACCCGATAGTTGCTGATGGGGTGCCGCAAGGCTTGCAGTTTGCCAGATTTATCCCAGTTACGAAGAGTAAGTTTGGAAACTCCAAGCATCTTCGCCGCGTCTTTTATTAGCACAAATTTCTTATCCATAAGGTTATTATACATTACTAAACATTGATATACAAAGTATAACTGTTGATAACTCTTTTATAATGTTATAAGTAGAAAGATTATTTTTTTCTTAAAAATGGCTTTAAATAACGGATCACCATTTTTAATCTTTTTTATATAACCTTTTTAAGGTTTTAATGGCTAAAATTCTTAATCTTTAAAATTTAATCAACATTTAATTTTGATTTTCCATGCTATTTCAACGAACTCGTTTACATTTTTGGGGTATCGTAAAACCGGTTTAAAATTCGGGTATTTTTTATTGTAAAAATGAAGACCGAGAAAATTTCTCGGATAACCGAGATAGCCTTATTTATCCACAGTTTTTTCAATATTTTTCCGCCTAAAAAAGCTATAATTTTAGGTAATAAAACTTATGGGCGAAGGTCTCCTCTTCATCTTCAACGGAAAAAAATTTATTTCCGCTCGACAGGCGGCAAGACTCACCGGCTACGCCAGTGACTATGTTGGGCAGTTGTGCCGTGCCGGAAAAGTTGATTCAAAAATGGTGGGCCGTTCCTGGTATGTTTCTGAAGAGTCGATTTTGTTGTATCAGAAAGTTAACGACGCTCCCGATATTTCAAAAATCGTTGATATTGTCACAAACGGAACTGAGCATAAGTTTGGACAATCGGATCGGATTGACTCGGTTGTTGTTTCAGAATCTTCTGTCGTTCCAGACGAAAGACCGATCGCGCCGGTGTATGTTCCGGATGCAAAACCGTTACTGCCGCGGGTGGCGGGTGGCAAAACAAAACGCCCGGCAAAAAAAATATCAACCAGGAAAGATTCTAATAAAAATATTCCGACGCCAGCCGCGGTGAAAGTAAAAAAAACAGAAAGGTCATTCCCATTGCAGTTTCCAAAAATTTCCCCGCGGCCGTATCCAAACTTATCTTCGCGCGGTTTGTTTACGGAACTCGGGAAGAAGCTCGGCATTTTCACTGTTTCCGCCGCGTTGGTTGCGGTTGCGTACTTCGGTGCTCAGAGTCCGTACCCGGAGCGGGCGTATCAACATGTAAGCCGCGATCTGGAAACTTTTTCGGCAGCCGCGTCCAACGCCGAAGTGTCTGCGTCGGCGGTTGCCGTGTATGCTGATATCGGCGCGCGAACTGTGGCCGGTGCGTTTAGAAACACTATAACCGCGTTGCCGAACCGGTTGACGGATTTGGCAATAAGTTCGCGTGATTCGGCCGATCTCTTTTCCGCCAGCCCGAAAGAATTCGCGGCGTATGTCGGTGTTGGGATAACAAGCCGCGCCGGCTCCGCCGGCGCGGCGGCTTCCTCGCTGGCCGCGGCATTCTACGCAAACGGATATCCGCTTATCGCCCGCGCCGGAAATGTTTTTGGCGCCACGACCGCGGCTGTCGGTTCGACCTTGTCCGATTCTTTTGTCGGTGTCTTTTATCAAAATCCCTTGAATTCCCTGGCTGCCGCGGAACAAAATCTTTCGGACGTGTCCGATAGGTTTGTGGCGGCGGCGGGTGTTTCCGGAAATACCATTCAAGCACTTGCTATGGGTGTGAATCGCGCCGTGAACAGCCTTTTTCTTCAAACCGGTACATACCTGGCGAGTATTTTCTCGCCCCACAGCGCGACTAACGGCAGTTCCGCTAAAGTCGCTGAAAACGGCGGAGCCGGATTGACTGCGCCCGCGCCGGGCGCAGTCAATCCGGCAAGTTCTTTCGCCGCCGCTTCCTCCACATCAGGCACGCTTGCCAATCGCGCCGAGCCGCCCGCCGTTTCTCGAACGGTGGTAATCGAGAGCCCGCGCACTGTCGTAGAAAAGTTGACCGAGCGCACCGTGGTCGGCGATATCACACGCGCCGAAGTGGATGCGAAACTGGCCGCTCTGGACAACGCGCTTCTCGCGGAAATCCATTCGGTGTCCGGCGCGACCGGCGCGGCGGCCACTTATATCAACAATGTTTACAACAATGTCGCGGCGCCCGCGAATCGCATCAACAATCTTTCAAATGTCACTATAGAATCGCCGTCCGTTACCGGCGGCACATTTACCACGCCAGCTATCAGTGGCGGCTCGATTGACGGCGCGAGCATCACCAACTCCTCGTTCTCCGGTTCCTCCGGCACTTTCACCGGCGCCCTCGCGGACTCGGGCGCCGCCACCTCCACTTTCTCCGGCGGCGTTTACGCTTCGCTTTTCTCCTCTCCGTATTTCAACGCCACAAGTTCGACGGCCACTTCCTCTTTCGCCGGAAATATTTTTCTCGGTGGCAGTCTCGGCATAGGGACGACTTCTCCGTGGGCGGCGTTGTCAATCAATCCGGACAATCTCTCCGGTCCGTCTTTCGCAGTCGGTTCCTCTGCAGCAACTAATTTTATTGTTCTTAAAAACGGGAACGTCGGCATCGGCACTACCTCGCCTTCGCAGGCCTTATCGGTTTTCGGCAACGGTTATTTCACCGGCGATATCACCTCCGCGAACATAAGCGCCGCCGGAACGGTCACTGTCGTTGGTTTGGCCAATCTCGGCAATTTGCTCGTTAACGGATCGTCCACTTTGCAGAATTTAACTTTTGTAAACGCGACAGGCACCGCGGCTACGACCACCGACCTTTTCAGCAATTATCTTTCTTCCAATAACCTGAACGGCGCTAATGGCACTATAACAAACTTGAACGGCACGAATGCGACGATTACCAATGCCACCACGACCGGTTTGTTTGCGACGATTTTCAACGCTGTTTCCTCGGTTTTCTCTTCGCTAACCGGCGGCTCGGCGACTGTCGGTTCGCTCACGGCCACTTCAAGCGCCACGCTTTCCTACACCGGCGGGAATATGCTTATCACGACGGACGCGAACGGCAAATTAGTTTCAAGCTCGACGCCGACCGCCGCTTATTATCTTGCCACTTCAACGACGGCCACTTCCTCTTTCGCCGGAAATATTTTTGTCCAAGGCGGCCTCGGTGTCGGTGTTGCCACGTCAAGTCCTGGCGTACTCCAAACTTCCAGCGACGCCTGGATCGGCGGCAATCTCCATGTCGCCGGCAATTCCACGACCATCGGCAATTCAACGGCGAACACTTTGACCATCAATTCCTCCATCAACTCCGATCTTGTGCCGGACCTCAACAACACGCGCTCGCTTGGTTCGCCATCGTACTTCTGGAAGAACGTTTATGTTGATACGCTTACGGCTAACAACATCTCGGCGGCTTCAACCACAATCGGCGGCACCGCTTCGAAAACTTTCACGATAGACTCAGCGAACAGTACCGCCGACACCGAAAATCAAAGTATCATCTTTGACCGTGGTACTGTCGTGCCCAATGCTGTTATCGCCTGGGACTCGACCAGCAAGGATTTCAATTTCAACCAGCCGATTTTCGCGCAGAATAAATCAAGCGACCTCACCATTCCATCGCTCCAGGTTCTCGGCGCCACGGGCCAGAGTGCCGACATTTTGCAAATCGCTTCCTCGACCGGCGGTTTGTATTTCAATGTTGCAAACGGCGGCAACGTCGGCATCGGCACGACGACGCCGGGCACGATTTTTTCAATCAATCAAGTCGGCAACTTCGCCCCGTCCGGCTCGACTTTATACTCCGCTATCGCTCTGCCCAACGTCACCGCCACCTCCACCACGCTCGTCTCGAGTTTCCAGCAACTTCTCGCGAACAGCTCCACCACGCTCCAAAATTTCACTTTCGCGAACGCCACCGGCACTTCGGCGACGACCACGAATTTATTCGCGTCAATTTTCAACGCTACAACCGGCGCAATCACGAACGGC